>NZ_FODY01000033.1 GCF_900110485.1 Propionispora vibrioides
CACAGTAGTTAAGCCCACATACGTCGAAAGTACTTGGTTGGAAACGGCCCGGGAGGATAGATAGTTGCTGGTTAAGAGAAAAACACTCACCTTGGTGAGTGTTTTTTGTTGTGCTGATAAGTTGAAGTAGTTAATCACATACGTCAAGGAAGGTACTGACGTACCTATGATTTATTCCTGTGTGTGGCTGGCAGAAGAGTTATCTTCTTTAGTAACGAAAATGGAATAAGTCAGTGCCTGCCGGTTTAAACGGAAGACTTGGTTGGAAACGGCCCGGGAGGATAGATAGTTGCTGGTTAAGAGAAAGACACTCACATTTGTGGGTGTTTTTTTGTTGTGCTTTGAAAACGGGTAACGCATCAAGGCGGGCCGGTAAGGGCAACGCTCCAACGCTGTCGCTGACTTATGCTTATGTTAAAATACGACCCTCACCGGGTGGCAGTAGTTTGATCAAAACTTTTTAGCGCTTTGTAGAATGGTTTTATTTATTTAGCTGAAACCCTATCCTCTTGAGTCGTTACCCCGTGGCCTTTACGGAAAAAGACGGTCCGTAGGATGAAAAAGGAGCGCTTTCCGTTAAGAAAATCCGTTTGTTTGAGCGAAGCGAGTTTCGGATTTTTAGGAAGGTGCTCCTTTTTCAAGTCTTTTGGAGTTCAGGCCTAGATTTTTTTACCCCTTTTTGTATCATGACAAAAAGGGGGATACAACGATTGGAGATAGTTTGTCTATTAAAATGTCCAAAAGAATAAGTACGGTTACCATATTTCCAATTACTCCTACAATAAACATACTGGATTTTCCGACAAGAAAATCAGATAATCACTGATATCTAAATATTCTATATAATGCGATAATTTAACATATCTCTAATGCTATTATAATAATATCGATGAAAAGGGGACAAAAGTATGAGGAAAAGGTTACTTGCGGCGGCTGTCTTAACGATGGTCACACTTTCTGGTGGTACTGTTTTTGCTAATCCGGTGGAACTTTCCGGAAACGTTGTTATCGAAAATCGTCAGGAGAAAATGAGTAATGTAGACCGAGATGGCACAAAGTACGTATTCCGGTTAAATGCTAAAACCATGGTTAATGAGAACGTTACTGTATTTGCCCGCTTTGGTGCAGAAAGTCTTACTAATGAGAGTGTGGGTAAGGACTTTGTCCGGACAGGCAAATCTACCGGGGCTATTGATCAATTCGGATTAATTTATAAAAATGGAGGCTTCGCATATAAGCTTGGCCGTCAGGATTTATTCCTTGGATCTGGTATCTTATTCGACAACACTGCTAACATCGGGAGAAATTATTTCTTAGATGGTTTGACGATTTCCGGCAAATCCGGGGAAACTTCTTTGTTTGCCGCTGCCCTGCAAGAAGATAATACCGGCAGTAATGACAACAAAATTTATGCCCTGCGGGCCGGTTTTAGTCCGGCAAAAAATGTAACCTTAGGGGCTACTTTTGCAAAGTATGACTATGCGGATAGTACTGGCGACGTTAATTTTGGGGCCATTGACGGTTCTTATACCAAAGGGAAGGCTTCCTTCTATGCCGATTACGCTAAGTCCGATGCGGCAGCGAAGAATACCGCCTATTCAGTAGGTGTAGCCTATAATTTTGATGGGGTGAATTCAGTATCTCTTTATAACTATAAAGTAGAAGCCAATGCTTCGATCAATGGATGGACAACCTGGTGGGGCAATGAAAAGGGATATTGGTATACCTTTAACCATAAGATTGACCCCAATACTACCGTAGGTTTGGCCATGCGTGATGGTAACCAAATTGACAACGGCAACGACAAAAAATCCTTCCGTACTACAGTGACTTATAAATTTTAGCTTGCCACTCTATGTACATTATAATGCAAAGTGTGAACTTTTTAGCCAGAGTTCATGCTTTGCATTTTTTACATTATTATAGGAATTTTATATTTGAAACAGTGTTCACAAGGACACTGACTTACGTTTATGCTAAAGTAACAATAAAAGTAAAGGGCACTCACAAGGAGTGCCCTAAGTAATGTAACAATTATTTAGGCCGCGACAGCAACCGCAATACTTTAGCTCCTGTATCACGTACGCGGCGCAACGGGGTAATACTGACTTTTACTTTGGGTTTCATATCGCGTTCTGAACCAAAATCTCCCCGCTTTATATGGGTAGTTCTCGTTTTTTCCGGTTTAAGCCGTTCTCTCAACACGGCAATTGCGTTATTGGGGCTGCTCTGCTCTTCGCAGGTCATAATATCAATCGCGGCATAGCCCAGATCAGGATAGCTATGAACACTCATATGGCCTCTGGCGAGCAGGGCCATCATCGACAGACCCTGCGGCTCGAATCTATGGGAAGTAAAACCGATCACGGTCATATTGGCCTCGGTAACGGCACTATATATGGTGTCTCTAATGAAATCCATGTTGTTTAGCTTATCAAAATTGCAACCATACATATCAATGGTTACGTGCTTGCCAATTAATTTCACGATGAATATCGCTCCTTTGGATGTATTCGATATGACTATAGAAACTCAAAATGGGTAAAATATAGGAAGGATTTGGCGAAAAGTGGGTATTTCTCGCGGTATAATTACGATTACGCTGTTTTATATCTTTATTCTACAACTTTTGATTATAAGTGTCCTGCCGGGGATTGTAAAGGGGGTATTTTAGAAAGGCGAGGCGGCAGCAGATAGTGCTCTATTTGCACTTACAAAATAAACAGAGTTAGGGTGTGTCTTGCAACAGGATGATCCATGGCGAATGATTTTTGTGCCAGATGAATTATACCTCAAATGGTACGCGAAATTTGGCAGGAATAGCGGACTATTTCAAAAAAATAATGAGGTAGGGCACGGATAGTTTAAAGACACGCTCCAGAGTTTGAGCGAATTGAGAATTGAGGTTTGATTGCGGAGGCTTTTGCACTGCAAGGCGGAGAAGCCGCGTATACCGGGCATAAGTAAGGTGATGATAACGATACAGGCAGGGAGCAGTAAGCTAGTCAAAGTTTGGATCCTGCCAAGGTAGCAGCTATATCCAAAGTATAAACATACCGCCTATAGTTATTCTTATTCGCGATAGTTTTAAAATTTCTTGCAGGAATATTGCTATATATAGTAAAATTTTCTTCATAACATAGTAAACTTTAATGTAAGGAGAATTATAATGACCAATACAATAACAGCGTTGTTAGGTATTAAATATCCCATTATTCAGGGGGGAATGGCCTGGGTTTCGGAACACCGTTTGGCGGCGGCCGTTTCTAATGCCGGTGGTGCCGGTATTATTGCTACCGGCGGCCGGGATGCGGCCTGGGTCCGGGAGCAGATTCGTCTGGCCAAGACTTTGACTGACAAAGCCTTTGGGGTTAATGTGCAGCTTATGGCTCCTAATAAAGAAGAAATCATTGATATCGTTTGTGAAGAAAAAGTGGCTTTTGTTACCTTGGGGGCAGGCAATCCGGTTCCTTTCTTTGAGAAGTTAAAACAGGCAGGAGTTAAGATTATTCCGGTCGTGCCTAATGTTAAGCTGGCTTTACGGGTCCAGGAGAAAGGTGCCGATGCGATTGTTATCGAAGGCATGGAAGCTGGCGGTCATATTGGTGTGCTGACCACAATGGCACTGATGACGCAGGTCCTGCCCTTAGTTAAACTTCCGGCTATTGTAGCCGGCGGCTTTGCTGATGGACGTGGTTTGGCAACGGCTTTGCTGATGGGGGCTGCCGGTGTGCAGATGGGAACCCGGTTTCTGGTTTCGGAAGAGTGTGCTGTCCATGCCAACGTAAAACAAAAGTTAATTGATGCAATTGATACCGATACAGTCGTAACCGGGTTGACGATGGGCCATGCTGTCCGGGGCGTTAAGAATCCGTTTACCGATAAGTTCCTGGCCCTGGAATATGGCGGCGGTGCCTCCAAGGAAGAACTGGAAAAGCTAGCGGCCGGAACTAACCGGAAGGCTGCTATCGATGGCGACGTAGTAAATGGCATGGTGCAGGCCGGCCAAAGTCTGTTGCCGTTAAAAAAGGTTGAGCCGGTGAAGACGATTATAGAAGATATTGTTACGCAGGCTCGCCAGGTTCTGGCCGATGCTGCTAAGATTAAACTATAAATAACTAAAGATTGATAAAATGGGCGTGATTACCACGCCCATTTTATCCGCGGCGGCAAAGCAAATACATAGCCACAGGACATATGTGCCAAACTAGTGTAGTAACAGGTTCCTATTTTAATCAAAGGACGCAGAATGAATTTTCATCTGCAAGGCGGAGGAATGAGGCGTAGTGGTTCCTATGCCGATTGACGACAACGTAGCAAATGAAGATTCGGACGAGTCTTTTAGTTGAAGTAGGAGCTTGTTATTACACTAGCGATAAGAAAACAGTGCAGAAAAAAGAAGGTACTATGTTTACATTACATCATGGTTTTTGGATATATTTTTTTACTCGGAAGCAGGCAAAAGTGTGGCAATATGTCCTGGGGTCTATGCTGCCTGATTATGTGTATGTGGGGCTGATCTTAGCGCTGCTGTATAACCGGCAGATACAGTGGAACGAGTTGACCGATATAGACCCGACGATGATGATGTCGTTGCTTCCTTTATATCCATGGGTAGTTAAAATTGATCTGTTTTTTCACTCAGTGGTTATTTGGGGGATCGGCCTAGCGTTAACCTTTCTGCCCGTGCTTCGTCACGTCCAGGCTTTTGTGATTGGCTGGGGGACTCATATATTAATCGATTCCCTTACCCATGCCGCCCATGCTAATTTTTATTTGTATCCTTTATCCATGGCGGCAGTACACAGTCCGGTATCGTACTGGGAAATGCAATATTTTTCCAGAGAGTTCAAATGGGTTAATTATGGGCTTATGAGCCTGGTGGCATTATATTTGATTTATCAATGGTGGAAAACAAAGAGGAAATGAGGAAAATAGAAACGATGCAGGTTACTACGAGCGTATTTTTGCGAAAGGGTGCGCAACACAGGGTGGAAAGTGGTCACCCGTGGGTGTACCAAAGTGAGCTTGACTATATTGATGGTGAATTTGAGCCGGGCGATATTGTTGATGTTTATAATTTCCGACAAAAGTTTATTGGTCGCGGCTATATCAATCCCCGGTCTCAGATTATTGTCCGGCTTCTCAGCCGGGAGCAGGAACCGATTGACCGGGAATTTTTCAAAAAACGTATTCAGACGGCCTGGAAATACCGGCAGACTTTTATCAGCGAGCCGGAATATTGCCGCTTAGTGTATGGTGAGGCTGATTTCCTGCCGGCGCTTATTGTCGATAAATTTGGTCCCTATATGGTTATCCAGACGCTGGCCTTAGGTATTGATGTACATAAAGATACGATTGTCTCGGTGCTGGATGAGCTGTTTCAGCCGGAGGGAATTTATGAACGTAATGATGTGCCGGTTCGCCGGTTGGAAGGGCTGCCGGAGGTAAAGGGCTATTTAAAAGGCGACTTTCCGACAGAGATTAAAGTACTGGAAAATGGCATACCCTTTTATGCCGATATTAAAGAAGGGCAGAAAACGGGATTTTTTTATGACCAACGGGAAAACCGGGTGTTTTTAAAGCCGTTTATCCGCGATGCGGAGGTTCTCGACTGCTTCTGTCATACTGGTTCGTTTGCTGTTCATGCCGCTTTGTATGGGGCGAAGAAGATTACCTCGATTGATATATCGGCCGAGGCTATTGAATTGGCTAAGAAAAATGCTGAACTAAACGGAGTGGCAGCGGTTTGCGATTTTCAGGTGGCTAATGCTTTTGACGCGCTGCGGTCTATGGCGGAGGAACAGCGGCAATTTGATGTAGTTATTCTGGATCCGCCGGCCTTTACTAAAAGCCGTCATGCGTTGGAAGGCGCGGCACGGGGCTATAAAGAGATTAATTTGCGGGGATTAAAGATGGTGCGCCCCGGTGGCTTCCTGGTTACCTGTTCCTGCTCGTTCCATATGGGCCGCGATCTTTTCCAGGCGATTGTGGCCGATGCGGCCAGGGATGCCAAACGTGTCATACGCCAGGTCGAATACCGGACGCAGGCGAAGGATCATCCGATATTACCGTCAGCGGCGGAAACGGAATATCTGAAATTCTTAGTTGTTCAGGTTTTTTAAGTACTTAGGAGTAGCATACAGAGAAAATAAAGGATGGTGTTATGGGCACCATCCTTTTGTTTTGTCTGAACCTTTGGCATAGCCGGCAGGTGTATGCCGTTGGGGGCCTTTTGCAAGCCAGCCGGGCATTGCAGAGGGATGAAAATAATAGCAAAGGCAGGAAAGCGGGGCGTAGCGGTTGTAATTTTACTATAAAATGGATATATAAAGTAATAAAGGCTATTGCAAAAAGTCAAATGGTCAAATATAATAAAGTCAAATAGTCAAAACAGTTGAAGCAAGGAGGGGAAGCTTTTGAGCAATTTGGCTGATATCATTGAGCAATTTATTTTGCGCCGCTTATCGGCAGAAAACAGTGATATTGTGATTTTGAAACGTAACGAACTTGCTGATGAAATAGAATGTGCCCCCTCGCAGATCAGTTATGTACTGAGTACGCGTTTCACCACGGAAAAGGGGTTTATCGTCGAATCGCGGCGGGGTCTGGGTGGCTTTATCCGTATTGCCCGGCTTGTCGCTCCGGCCACGCTTTATGAAAAGGTAGCTGCTGAAATTGATGAGGATACGCCGCTGGACGATATTCTGGCGATTGTGGAATATTGGCAGTCCCACAATCTGTTAAGCGCTAGGGAGGCGGCCCTGATTACACAGTACTGTGCTATGCTGTACGATTTTGTCGTGCCGGATCGGCGGGTTCCGTTATTACGGATGATCTTTATAACACTAGGGAACCACTGATTTATCTGCAGTGCGCGTCCTGAAGGAGTTTTTTCCGCTTGGCTGCGTCAGTAAAACCTTGAAATAGCTGGGCTAGTCTCTGGGCTTTACTTTCTTGCCAGACGCCAAAATTTCACACCAGGCCGACAGACTTATTAAATCAGCGGTTCTTTAGGTAAGTATTCATAGGGGGGAACGGTTCATGTTATGTGATAACTGCAAAAAGCGCTCGGCAACGGTACACATTACTAAAATCATTAATAACAGCAAGGTAGAAAGCCACTTATGCAATGAATGTGCCCAGGAATCGGGCGAAATGAGCCTGGCTGGCTTTTCGGTAGATAATAAGTTTTCGGTTCAGGATTTTCTGAAGGGAATGTTTAATTATGGCTTTGTCGAGGCGCCACAGGCTAAGAGCGAGATAGCCTGCAGCAATTGCGGCATGACCTACAGTGAATTCAGCCGTAGCGGGAAAATCGGCTGCAGTGTTTGCTATTCGATCTTTGGCGAAAGACTGGAACCCCTACTCAGGCGCATTCATGGGTCCAGTGCTCACACCGGAAAGGTGCCGCGACGGACGGGCGGCCTCTTGGAAACCAAACAGCGGCTAAAACGCCTGAAGCAGGAACTGGAACGGCACATCAGCCGTGAGGAATATGAACTGGCGGCCAAAGTGCGCGATGAAGTGAGAAGCATTGAAAAGATCATTAGTGATCAGAGCAAAGAGCAGGAATAGGGGAGGGAAAAGAATATGTCAATAGAAAGCTTGCTGAACGAATCGATGAATTCATGGATGTTGGGCGGCGGCAAGGAAGCGGATATTGTTCTTTCCAGCCGGGTACGCCTGGCCCGTAATCTGGAGGGAATCCCCTTTCCAAACCGGGCCAGCGATGAGGATTTGGCTGTTGTGGCCAAGGAAATTGCCGGGTCGATGGAGGATTTAAAGAAAGCAACCCAACATGAGTATATTTTTGCCGACATGGAAGAGCTTTCGCCGCTCGACCGGTATGTGCTGGTGGAAAAACATATCATCAGTCCCCAGCATGTACAGGAGGTACAGCACAGAGCCTTACTGGCAGCGGAAGACGCTTCCGTAAGTATTATGATCAATGAGGAAGATCACCTGCGTATTCAGTGCATGACGGCAGGCCTGGAATTGGGGGAAGCCCTGGACCTGGCCAACCGGGTGGATGACAGTCTGGAGGCAAAGCACAGCTTCGGGTTTAATGAGCAAATGGGCTACCTGACAGCTTGTCCGACTAACCTGGGAACAGGGCTCAGGGCTTCGGTGATGCTTCATCTTCCGGTCCTGGTGCTTACGCGGCAAATCAACCGGGTTATTGGAGCTGCCACCCAGATTGGACTGGCGGTGCGCGGCTTTTACGGTGAAGGGACGGAGGCCGTTGGCAATGTGTTTCAGATCTCCAATCAGCTGACCTTAGGGTATACGGAGAATGAGATTATTGACAATCTAAATAGCGTGGTGCGTCAAATTGTTGAACAGGAGCGAAAAGCCCGCCGGCTGCTGCTGGCGGAATCCAAGGACACTTTGTCCGACCGGATCTGGCGGTCCTTCGGAATTTTGCGTTATGCCCGCAGTATAACCGGACAGGAAGCGCTGACCATGCTGAGCGAGGTGCGGCTGGGGATTGATATGGGCATTGTAACCGATGTCCCGGAAAATATTTTTAATGAACTATTGGTAACTACGCGGCCTAACTTTTTGCAGAAGCTGGCCATGAACAGAGGTCTTCACAGTGAGCATCGCGATCAACTGCGGGCCAAAATCATTAGAAAACGTTTGAGAGAGGTGGATAAATATGTTTGATAGATTTACGGAACGGGCCCAACGGGTATTGAATCTGGCGCAGCAGGAAGCCATCCGGCTGGGTCATAACTATATTGGCACCGAGCACTTGCTGCTGGGGCTCATTCATGAAGGAGAAGGCGTGGCGGCAAAAGCGTTGTCTTCGCTCAATATAAACCTGGATACAGTGAGAAAACAGGTAGAGGCGATCATTGGCCGCGGTGAAGGGGCTACGGAGATCGCCTACACACCGCGGATTAAAAAAGCGCTGGAACTGGCGGTGGATGAAGCCGTTCAGTTAGGACACAACTATGTCGGGACCGAACATATTCTGCTGGGCTTGATCCGGGAAGGCGAAGGTGTGGCCGCGCAGGTGCTGGCCAGTCTGCATGTCAATCTCAATCTGGTAAGGCAGCGTACGATGGAGTTATTAGGCGGCAATGCCGCTGCCGGTCAGGCTGCGCAGCCAGGACAGGGCTATACTGCCGGTCCGACCGCCAATCAGACTCCCACTCCTTCGTTGAATGAATTTGGCCGTGATTTGAATAAACTGGCTCAGGAGGGAAAAATCGATCCGGTCATCGGACGGGAGCAGGAAATCGAACGGGTTATCCAGATCTTAAGCCGGCGTACCAAAAATAATCCGGTGCTTATCGGTGAACCAGGCGTTGGCAAGACGGCCATTGCCGAAGGGCTGGCCCAACGTATTGTTGAGGGGCGGGTGCCGGAAATACTCCGGGATAAACGGGTCGTATCCCTCAGCATTGCTTCTATGGTGGCCGGTTCGAAATACCGGGGTGAATTTGAAGAGCGTCTGAAAAAGGTCATGGAGGAAATTCGTGCCCACGGCGACATTATCTTGTTTATTGATGAACTGCATACCCTGATTGGCGCCGGAGCGGCCGAAGGGGCTATTGACGCCGCCAATATTTTAAAGCCGGCTTTGGCCAGAGGGGAACTGCAGGCCATCGGTGCCACTACACTGGATGAATATAAGAAGCATATTGAAAAGGATGCGGCTTTGGAGCGTCGTTTTCAGCCTATCATGGTTGGAGAACCTAACGTGGAGGATGCCATTAAAATCCTCACAGGCATCCGGGATAAGTATGAGGCCTTTCACCGGGCCCAGATTACCGATGAAGCCATTGCGGCGGCGGTCAATCTGTCTCATCGCTATATTGCCGACCGTTTTCTGCCGGATAAGGCTATTGACTTAATGGATGAGGCTGCATCAAGGGTAAGGCTGCAGGCGGCTTCGTTGCCACCTGATGTAAAGGGAATTGAAAAGTCCCTGGAAAAGCTGCAGGCTGAGAAAGAGGCGGCTATTGCGGCCCAGGAATTTGAACAGGCCGCCAAATTGCGCGATGAGGAGCAGCGTCTAAGGGCATCTCTGGAGGAAAAACAAAAGGCCTGGAAACAGCGGGGCAGTGAGCGGATCGTTGTGACGGCCGACGACATTGCCCACGTGGTGGCCACCTGGACAGGCGTGCCTGTTAAAAAACTGGCTCAAGAGGAATCGGAGCGGTTGCTGCAACTTGAGTCGGTGCTGCATGGCCGGGTAATTGGTCAGCAGGTGGCTGTTCAGGCAGTGGCCCGGGCCATTCGCCGGGCTCGTGCCGGCTTAAAGGATCCTAAACGGCCGATCGGTTCCTTTATCTTCCTGGGACCTACCGGTGTTGGTAAAACCGAACTGGCCCGGGCTTTAGCGGAAGCGATTTTCGGCGATGAAAATGCCATGATCCGGTTGGATATGTCGGAGTATATGGAAAAACACACCGTGTCCCGTCTGGTGGGCGCACCTCCCGGCTATGTCGGCTATGAAGAAGGTGGCCAACTGACCGATGCTGTTCGCCGTAAACCCTATAGTGTGGTGCTGCTGGATGAAATCGAAAAGGCCCATTATGATGTATTCAATATGCTGCTGCAGGTGCTGGAGGATGGGCACCTCACCGATAGCCAGGGACGAAAGGTAGATTTTAAAAATACCGTAATCATTATGACCTCCAACCTGGGCGCGAAGCATTTGAAGAAGGAATCTGCCCCGCTGGGCTTTGTCACCACCGGTAAGAATGACGATGCCGAGGAAAAGGCTAAGGCCAGAGTTCTGGAAGAAGCTAAACGGGTTTTCCGTCCGGAGTTTATTAACCGGATTGATGAAATTCTGGTGTTCAGCAGCTTAACCGATCAGGAATTAATCCAGATTGTCGATATTATGTTGCACGATATGGCAAAACGCCTGAAAGACAACGAGCTTAAGCTGGACGTGACCGAAAAGGCTAAGAAGGAGCTGCTCAGAGCGGGCAGTGATCATGATTATGGTGCCCGTCCCTTACGCCGGGCCATTCAGAAAATGGTGGAAGATGAAATTGCCGAACGGATGCTCCGCCAGGAAGTGAAAGCTGGGGATACCATCCTGGTGGATGCCGACGACAATCATCGACTTGCTTTCAGCAAAAAGTAAGTAAGAGATTTTTTCGACAAATTGTGATTTCGGCAGGAATAACCAGAAAATATCACGAAAAGCACTTTGGAGAACGTAAGTTTTTCAAAGTGCTTTTTTAATAATCCGCGCAGGGAGCGTAGCATATGTCTAAAATAAATAAACGAAAAACCGCTTTTTTCTGTCAGGAGTGCGGTACGGAAGCTTCCAAATGGCTGGGACGCTGTCCGGGCTGCGGCGCCTGGAATACCATGGTGGAGGAGCCGGTGGCCGCCCATACGACCGATCAGGGCGGCTTGGTTATGGGATTGTCCAGCGGGCAGGCGGCTATTCCGATTGTCGAAGTGGATATTGACGAGGCGCCGCGGTTTAAAACCGGCTCGCTGGAATTGGACCGGGTGTTGGGCGGCGGTGTGCTGCCAGGGTCACTCAGCCTGATTGTCGGGGATCCCGGCATTGGCAAATCCAGCCTGACCATTAAGGTGTGCGCCAAGGTGGCCGAACATGGCGGTCCTGTTTTATATGTAACCGGTGAGGAAAGCACTCGTCAGGTACGGCTTAGGGCCAACCGGCTGAGTGCAATTCAGAATACGTTGTATGTGTTGAGTGAAACCAATCTGGAATTGATTGAACAGCAAGTGCTGAAGCTCAAACCCAGCTTATTGGTCATTGATTCAATTCAAACGGTATGTCGGCCGGATATCCAAAGTGCACCAGGCAGCATCAGTCAGGTGCGGGAATGTGCCGCCCAATTGCTAAGGCTGGCTAAACTGCATTCGGTGGCTGTTTTTTTAGTGGGCCATGTATTGAAAGACGGGACCATGGCCGGACCGCGGACACTGGAACATATTGTGGATACCGTATTGTATTTTGAAGGGGATCGCAACGCTCAGTACCGGGTGCTGCGGGCGGTGAAAAACCGTTTTGGCAGCACTAATGAAATCGGCTTGTTCGAAATGAGAAACGAAGGCCTGATTGACGTACCCGATGCCTCTAAAATCTTCTTGTCCGAGCGGCCGATGGATGTGCCGGGTAGCATTGTCGTACCCACGATGGAGGGGACACGGCCGCTGCTGGTGGAAGTACAGGCGCTGGTCAGTGCCTCGCCCTTTATGCCGCCGCGCCGTACTTCCGACTGTGTTGATATCAAACGGATTCAGCTTTTGCTGGCGGTATTGGAAAAACGCATCGGCATGCTGCTGGGCACTTCCGATGTGTATGTAAAGGTGGCCGGCAGTATCAAGATTGATGAACCGGCGGCCGATCTGGGAATTATTGTGGCGCTGGCCTCCAGCTTTCACAATCGCAAGACGCTGGACAGTACGGTTGTGTTAGGGGAAGTGGGGCTGGCCGGTGAAGTGCGGGCGATTACTCAAATTGAAGCCCGGATTCGCGAATCGGAACGGATGGGCTTTAAGCATATTATCGTGCCGAAGAATAATCTAAAGGGGCTGCCGGCAGTCGATATTGACATTATCGGCGTGGAAACGGTGGCGGAAGGCTTAGCCGCCGCGCTCCGCTAAGACGGAAGGCAAACTGATAAGCTGGGTAAGCAGCAATACCGATTTTGGGCTAGAACAGAGGGGCGTGTGCAGGTATGACAAAGGTCCGGGAGGAAAATTTCTGGAATGACCGGTTTATTAAGGCGTTGAAATCACTGGCGCCGGGAACACTATTGCGGGATGGCCTGGAGAATGTGTTGCGGGCTAAAATGGGGGCCTTGGTGCTTATTGGCGACAGCCCGCCTATTATGAAGGTGGTGGACGGCGGCTTTAACCTGCACTGCGAGTTTACGCCGGCGGGCTTTTATGAACTGGCCAAAATGGACGGTGCTTTGCAGTTGTCGGCAGATGCCAGAAAAATTGTATGCGCCAATGCCCAGCTTATACCTGACCCTTCGATACCGACTGCGGAGACCGGAACCCGCCACCGTACGGCCGAGCGGGTGGCCAAACAGACAGGTGCCTTAGTCATCGCCATTTCCCAGCGGCGTAATATTATTACCGTATACATAGGAAATTTGCGCTATACCTTAAAGGATAGCCCGAGTATTTTGAACCGGGCCAATCAGGCGTTGCAGACACTGGAAAAGTACCGGACGGTTTTTCAAAAGGGTTTGACCATGCTCACTGCCCTGGAATTTGAGGATATGACTACGCTGGCCGATGTGGCCGGTCTGATCATTAAAGGCGAGCAGGTGGCCCGTATTGCCCGCGGCATCAGGCGGGATATTATCGAATTAGGTGAGGACGGACGGCTTCTCACCATGCAGTTGGAGGAAAAAAGTCCGGAAGAGGATGAAGTACTGCTGCTTATTCATGACTATGCCGCCAACGGTGATGTGATGACCCATCGGGAAGTCCGGGAACAATTGGCGGCATTGCCGGAAGAAGACCTGGAGCCAACAGCCGTTTGCCGGTTATTGGGTTTTCATGTAACGACGGCAGCCATTGACATGCCGGTGGTGCCGCGGGGTTATCGCATCCTGAGAAAGCTTCCCCGTTTACCGGTCAATATCATTGAGAATCTGGTTCTTCATTTTAAAACTTTGCACCGGATCTATAATGCCGCTATCGGTGAATTGGATAGTGTGGAAGGGATTGGCGAGGTCCGGGCTAAAACCATTAAGGACGGCTTGAAGCGGGTACGGGATCAGGCGGTATTGGAACGCTATCTATGATGGCTGGGCATTATTCTTTGTATTTTTCAATATTTATATCTCTGACAAACCGGGCATAGGCCCGGTTTTCTTCAATCCGGACAATTTCGTAAAGTTTATTGTCCTCGGAGAGAACCTCATCGCCCACATGAGCGACCAGCGGGATATACATTAGGGTTGTTCCACTGGCTTCATCAATGATCATGTAATAGTCGTAAACCTTCTGTGGTGCCTGATCCGGCTTATTCTGGGGCGGCATTACACTGAACGGGGCATAATAGACATAGCCTGACAGCACTACTGCGCTAAGGATGCAAATGCCGGCTAACAGCAAGAGGGCCCGTTTCCACCTCATTATACCAGCCTCCTTTAGTCGTTGCGCTTATTTCGCCGGGATCGACGGCGGAATAAGTCGGCAAATTCTCTGGTGCGGAACCGGTACAGTTTTCGCCTGACTTCCTGCCAACTACCTGTGCTGATATAGGCGTAGCCAAGCAGCCCAATGAGCAGTAGAAGCAGCAGTTTCGCCACATCGTAAAAAGGGGCTTGCCGATTAGCCGGAGTGCCGGCTTCCGGTGGGGGAGCAGGAGCAGGTGACGAAGGTTCTGCCGGGGCGGGAACTTCGGTATTGGCGGATGGCGCGGGAGACTCGGGCGCTTTTTCGGCGGCTGCCGGGGTGAACAGGGCGGGCAGAATATCGGCAAAAAGTGCTGCGCTGTGCTCGGCCGCCTGGCGGGTATTATACTGCGAACCTATTTCCACCAGCATGGCCTGTGGATCAAGGTCCTGATTATAATTGCCGTGAGCAATAAAGATGCCGCGAACTAGTCCCCGATACTTCCGGTCGGCTGCCGCTTTGAGCTGCCGGGCAAATTGTTCGGTGGTGCTCCGGTTTTGATTTTGCCGGCCGACCACCAGCAGCAGTCTGGTGGCGTCTTTTCCGTCAATGGTCAGCTGGTAGGCGCTGGCCGGGGCGCTGTCGCGGTGAATGTCAAATAGAGCGGTTGGCCGGTTGCGGAGCAGTTTCATAAAGGTACGGCGGGAACGGTGATAGGCATTGGCATCATGAGGATCATGGAGGGTGGTATCATGCAGCGTTTGGTAGCCCAGTTCATTGAGGCGGCTGACCAGACTTTCACCTACCTGCATGATGGAACCCTGGCCTTTACGGGTAGTTGTGCCATCGCTAGGGAGGTAGCATTCATCGGTGTGGGTGTGGTATACAGCAATCAGGGGAGCTGCCGTGCTAACCGTTCCCTGGGTGGGAACCGCCGGCTCTTGAACTGCCGGGGCCCAGGCCAGCGGGCTGCGCCGGGCATGGGCATTATAACCGTCCAGACCGGTAATTTCGTAGCAGATATCCTGTTCATCAATAAAAAGATCACCGGCAGTCAGGGGCAGCCCGGTCTGGAACAGCAGGCGGCCTGTTTCATCGCTGACGGTGATATAGCCGTCGATCAGTTCCGTTTCCCCGGCAAAAACGGCGGCAGGCTGAAAAGAAAAAAGCAATAGGACGATCAGGATGGAAAACGTATAGTAGCCCATGACACACCTCGCTGTAAACGAATGCTCTGCGGCGAAAAGTTTGTTTACTTAACCGGTAATTATTTATTAGGATATCCTGATTTTAGCTGAGTATGTAAAATAAAAACGCGGCCTCTATAGGGCCGCGTTCGGATTTTCTTTCTTATGACAGATGAAAAACTCCCAAGGTTTTCACTGTTTTTAATTCTTGTTCAAAAATATTCTGCATATCAACACCGCAGTGATTACATAAAGCCGCCAAATAAAAAAGACTGTGGCCGATTTCTTTGCTAAGCACTTCCTGGCATTGTGGGCAGGGCCGGCCGGATACATGTGAGGACATAAATTGCAGTAAGTCACTGTACTCTGTTTCACTGGGAACTTTTTGACGGGTAGCCTGGATATCAATACAGCCGCATTCGGTGACAGCCTTGGCGAAGGCCCGGCTGATTCTGGCAGAAGATTCCTGGTACTTTGTCAATACGTCAAGAATGCTGCGATGACGGATCAGGTATTGATCGACAACTAACTGGAAATCGCGGCAACATTTATCTGTCACATGGATACACCTCACTTTGAATTTATTATATAAATGCAAAATATGATTGTCAATGTTTTTGGGGATAAATGATTAATTGACAATGTCATGGAAAGTGTGCTAAAATAATAAATTTTGACAAAAAGACATTTCTGTGTTAAAATAAAATTAGATAGGAGGGACTGCAATGTTAGCAATAGGCGATAAAGTAGTTTATCCTATGCATGGCGCCGGTGTTATTCAAGCTATAGAGGAACATGAAGTGCTGGGAGAACGGCAGCTCTACTATATTTTGACGATGCCCTTCGGTGGTATGAAAGTCATGATTCCTATGCAGAGTGTAGACAATATAGGCTTGCGGGACATCATTGCGGAGCCGGAAGTGCAGCGGGTAATCGACATTTTGCAAACTGCTCCGGTACCGGTTAATGTCAGTTGGAACCGAAGGTTCAACGCTTGCCTGGTTAAATTAAAAACAGGCAGTATTTATGAAGTGGCAGAGGTCGTCAAAAATCTGATGTCCCGTGATCAAGTGAAAAAATTGTCTACGGGTGAACGAAGATTATTGGATACGGCCAAGCAAATCCTGGTCAGCGAGTTAGTGCTTGTCTGCCGGAGAGATCCGGGCAGCGTGGAAGAATGGGTTCATGATTTGTGCCAAGAAAATACGCCAGGTAACTGACGTATTTTTTTATTTGAATGGGGTAATACTAATAGTGAGATTCCATTTTTTGGTTTATTTCTGCCGGCGGCTTGCCGGAGAGCCAAAACTCTTATATAATTAACAAAAGGAAGGAGGTGGAACATTGATTAATAAGATTTTACGTTCCATTATTACTTTGTTGGCAGTTATCGGTGGTTTTGTAGTAAGCAGTCATTTGGTTCCACTGTTATCGGAGGTATTAGGAGAGGATCTTTTGCATAATACGGTGGCGGATATTGCTGTGGCCACTATTGTTTCCCTGATTGTAGGCGGAGTGATCTTTGGTATAATCGGCTACTTGGTGGCTCCTTATTTTATCAGGTATCTATGGAGGATCATTGATTGGGTGGAAGCCAGACTCAATAAAATGCCGGTATACGATGTACTGGCCGGTTCCATAGGTATGGCTATCGGACTTATACTATCTAATTTATTGGGGTCTGCTTTTCTTCATATTCCGTATGTCGGAAGTTATGTTCCCGGAATACTCAGTATTATATTGGGGTATCTCGGTATTAATATTGCCATTCGCAAGCGGAGTGAGTTTGTTACGCTGCTGGAAGCGATCCCTTGGATAGGTAGGGACAAGGATAAGGGAAAAGACAAGGATAAGGACAAGGCGCCGCCACAGTACAAAATATTGGATACCAGCGTCATTATTGACGGCCGTATCGCCGATATCTGTCAAAGCGGTTTTATCGAAGGAACCTTGCTGATTCCCAGCTTTGTGCTGGAGGAGCTGCAGCACATTGCCGATTCCTCCGACTTGCTAAAACGCAACCGGGGGCGACGCGGCCTGGATATTTTAAATCGTATCCAGAAAGAACTGGGCATGTATGTGCAGATCAGCAACCGTGATTTTGAGGACATCGCCGAGGTGGATTCAAAACTGGTGAAGCTGGCTCAGGTGCTGCAGGGCAAAATTATCACTAATGATTACAATTTGAATAAGGTTGCCGAAATACAGGGTGTTTCCGTACTGAATATTAACGAACTTTCCAATGCGGTCAAGCCGGTCGTATTGCCAGGGGAAGAAATGGTGGTCCATGTCGTCAAGGACGGCAAGGAATTTGGCCAAGGCGTCGCCTATCTGGATGACGGCACGATGATTGTTGTCGACGGCGGCAAGAAGCATATGGGAGAAACCATTGGCGTCATGGTCACTTCCGTGCTGCAGACGGCGGCGGGAAGAATGATTTTTGCCAAACCTAAGTTGATTGAGCGTGGTGCGTAAAGCAGCATAAATGGATAGATTATCCGGTAGAATGCCTTTTAGTTTGTTGTGTTAAGCAAATTAAAAGGCATTTTTACTATATCATTGTTTTAACGGGATTGCTGTGCTATTATGTTAAAGATGGTCCAAAACAGCAGGATTTAACAAAACTATGTTGAAGTTAGTACGATGTACCTTACGCCAGAATAAAATAGGGGCATTATTAAGCGGATACGCTCTTCGCACGGTTGTAAGAATTTAGCTAATAGCCAAGTTTGGAAAGGATGATATTTTTAGTGGTTACGGTAATTTTACCTGCTGCCGGTCAAGGCAAACGAATGAACCATGTGACGAATAAAGTGTTCATTCCTTTGCTGAATCGTCCGGTGCTGATTCACAGCGTGCTGGCGTTTTCAGCTTGTCCCGAAGTCGATAATCTGGTGATAGCGGCAGCCCGGTCGGAAATCGCTTTTGTCGAAAAGATGCTGTCCGGTGTTGCTGGAATAAAACCTTGGAAAGTGGTTGCCGGCGGCAGTGAACGGCAATATTCTATTGCCAATGCCCTGGCGGTGATCCCGGATACAGTGGAAGTCATTCTAGTGCATGATGCGGCCAGACCGCTCATAAAACCCAGAATGATCAGCCAAATGATTGCGGCTGCCAGAGAATTTAAAGCAGCGGGACTGGCGGTCCCGTTAAAAGATACAGTAAAGAAAGTAGATGAAGACTGTTTTGTCACCGAGACTCCGGCTCGCCGGAGCATGTGGATCATGCAGACACCACAGGCTTTTGACGCAGCTATTTTGCGTCAGGCTTATATCCACGCGGCCCAAGATGGATTTCTCGGTACCGATGATGCTTCACTGGTGGAGCGCCTGGGAATCCGGGTTAAGCTGGTGGAGGGAAGCTATAGCAATGTCAAGATAACGACACCGGAAGACATCATTATCGCCGAGGCGTTGATGAAGAAACGATACGGCTATGAAATGCTGCGTTTCGGGGTAGACTATGAAGAGAACCGGGTTGTGGAGGGAAACTTTAAGTGATACTATGTTGGCTTATTTAATATAATACTAAGTAAGCTGGTATTACATAGATTGATTGGTACATGTAAGCTGTGCGTGACACAGCTTGTTTTTTTGGCAGCGGCGGCCGGTCTGGCCGCATATTCCCGAACCCTGAGGACAGGGAAAAGGCCGGGAAACCGGACAGTATTGTGACGGGAAGGATGATGCGCTGGTGGTTACGGTAATTTTGCCTGCTGCAGGACAGGGCAAACGGATGAACCAGGTAACGAACAAGGTGCTGCTGCCTTTGTTGGGCCGCCCGGTACTTGTCCATACGGTCCTGGCAGTTTCTGCTTGTCCTGAGGTAGACAATATAGTGATTGCCGCTGCGCCGCAAGAAGTAGGTCTCGTACATTGCCTGTTGGCCGGTCTGGAGGGAGTAAAACCCTGGCAGGTTGTGGCCGGCGGGACGGAGCGTCAGTATTCTATCGCCAATGCGCTGACGGTGATTCCTCAGACAGTAGGTATCATTCTGGTCCATGATGCGGCCAGGCCGCTTATCCGTCCGGACATGATCAGCCGGATGATTGCTGCTGCCCGTGAATTCAGTGCCGCCGGTCTGGCTGTGCCGCTCAAAGATACGATCAAACGGGTTGATAGTAACGGTTTTGTCGTAGAGACACCACCACGCAGCACCATGTGGATTATGCAGACACCGCAGGCTTTTACGGCTGACATATTGCGGGCTGCCTACCGGCAGGCAACCCAGGACGGATTTCTCGGCACCGATGATGCCTCGCTGGTGGAACGGCTTGGCGTACGGGTTAAACTGATTGAAGGTTGCTACAGCAATGTCAAGCTTACGACGCAGGAGGACATTGTCACGGTGGAAGCGTTAATGAGAAAGGATTGTGAAGATATGCTACGGTTTGGAATGGGTTATGATGTGCACCGGCTGGTGGAAGGTCGCAAGTTGATTCTGGGCGGGGTAGAGGTGCCTCATACTTATGGCTTGGACGGTCATTCCGACGCAGACGTATTGCTGCACGCCATCAAAGACGCCCTGTTGGGGGCGGCTGCCCTGGGTGATATCGGCAGGCATTTTCCCGACAGTGATCCCCGGTATAAGGGAATATCGAGTTTGATTTTATTGGGCAAAGTAAGAGATATCATTGCCGCCAAAGGATATCAGGTGAACAATATTGACGCGACGATTGTCGCCGAGAAGCCCAAACTGGCGCCATATATTGAACGAATGAACGCCAATATAGCGGCTGAACTGGAGATTGCCGTAGACATGGTCAACGTAAAGGCGACCACCACGGAGGGGCTGGGCTTTGCCGGCAAAAAGGAAGGCATTGCGGCCTATGCAGTTGCTTCTATAGTGAAGAATACGATAGCCGATGATCAAGCCGTGCTTTAAATAGATACGGCAGCAAAAAGGGGCGCAAGTGATGGGAGCGCTTTTTTTGCTGCGAAAATGATAAATTTACTAAAAAAAGTCTTCTGCCGATGTCCGAACGGACTTGGCAGAAGACTTTTTTTTAGAACAGGCTGTTTATTTCGGATCAATAATGGCGATATCGCCTTCTTCGCCGGTACGGATGCGAACGGCGTTTTCGATCGGATAAACGAAGATTTTTCCGTCACCCAGGTTACCGGTATGGCAGGATCTTTTTGCCGCTTCCAGCACCTTCTCGACAGGTACTTCACAAACAACTGTTTCGACTTTGACTTTTGGCACCAGGTTAACGGTGACTTCCTTGCCACGGTATACTTCTTTATGTCCCTTGGACAACCCGCAACCGTACACCTGGGTTACCGTCATGCCGGCAACGCCGATGGCGTTGAGAGCTTCTTTCAGTTCTTCCAGCTTCTCAGGACGGGTAATGATATCTATTTTGGTTATTTTCATAGGATTTCCTCCTCAGGATTCAAATTAACGGCTACTTGGATGGAGCTAGTGAGGTCTTTACTGCCGGTTCGGATACGATAGATGCCTGCAGGCCGATGGGAGAGCCGCTGACCAAATCCTGGTAAGCATAGCCTCTTTCACCGTGCTCGGTGACATCGAGACCTTCGATTTCCTGAGCTTCATCAGCCCGTAGTTTTAAGAAGACGCCCAGGACTTTCAAGATGATGAAAGTCATCACTGCGGCAAATACCCAACTTACCAGTACGCCGATAAGCTGCGTGGTCAATTGGTCGGGATTGCCATAGAACAGTCCGTCAGCACCGGCGGAATTGACTGCCTTGGAAGCGAACAAGCCTGTTGCAAGTGCACCCCAGGTGCCGCCTAAACCATGAACCCCAAAAGCGTCTAAGGCATCATCGTAACCAACTTTTGCTTTCAGGACAGCAACAGCCAGGAAGCAGAGGGCGCCACCAACTAAACCGATGGCAATCGCTGCCAGGGGAGTTACGAAACCTGCAGCCGGGGTAATTGCTACCAGACCGGCTACGCAACCGCTGGCTGCGCCTAAGATGGTCGGCTTACCATGATACAGCCATTCAGTTACAACCCAGGACACGGTGGCAGCAGCGGCTGCAATATGAGTAGTGACAAAAGCGCTGGCTGCAAGGCCGTTAGCACCTAAAGCACTGCCTGCATTGAACCCGAACCAGCCAAACCAGAGCAGTGAAGCGCCGATAACCGTCATCGGCAGGTGATGGGGCAGCATAACTTCAGAACCATAACCGCGGCGTTTGCCGATAACCAAAGCAACGACAAGGCCGGATACACCGGAGAGAATATGGACGACAGTACCGCCGGCGAAGTCGAGGACCCCTAAATCACGCATCCAGCCGCCGACACCCCAGACCCAGTGAGCAACAGGAGCGTATACGATGGTAGCCCAGATTAGAGAGAATACAGCAAAAGCGGTAAATTTCATACGTTCGGCGAAGGCACCGGTAATCAGGGCGGCAGTAATAACGGCGAACATACCCTGGAAAGTCATAAAGGCAAAATGAGGAATGGTTGCGGCATAATCAGGATTCGGATCTTGGCCGACCCCGGCTAAACCAAGCCAGTCTAACCCGCCAATAAAGTGATTGATGTCGGGACCGAAGGCCAGAGTATAGCCCCAAAGTGCCCACTGCACAGAAATAAGTCCAAGAATGAAGAAGCTCTGCATAATAGTGCTTAATACGTTTTTGGTTCTTACCATACCACCGTAGAATAGAGCTAAGCCAGGCGTCATCAACATAACAAGGGCGGCACTTACCAATACAAACGCGGTATCACCGGTATCAATGGTAGGAGTAGCCGCTGCGTTGGCTGCTTCGTCAGCAAATGCGGCCGGCAGCCAAGCCAGCATCATAAATAACGTGAGTCCCAATGTGTTCCATAGTCTTTTCATGGTTACAACCTTCTTTCCTTTAAAATTAAAATTGAATGAACATAAGCAATAATTCCAGGTGCTCCCCAACTTGGAAACGGGAAGATGGTAACGAGGCAAAATTTTGACCGTCAGCAATTTCTGCTTTCAAGGTTGGTAGAGCACCAGGTAACGGATGAGAAAACAATTCGCCTCCTCCTTTGCGGAAATAAAAAAAGTCCTAAGGAAAAAAATCTTCCTTAGGACGTCATTGTCCGCTTGAAAATAAAAACACCTTCGCTTATTAGCGAAGGCGCCATTGCCTTTGTTTTAGATTATGTATGTATAATAGCAAAGTTTTAGGGCGCTGTCAATAATAAAATAGGTTTAATTTATTTGGAATATAGTAGAAGATGAGGAAAATAATTGCTGACCAATAGAAAACTGTTACGGCGGCAATAGGTTGATAGAGAAAATAATTTAATTTGTGGCTGTATTTATAAATTCCACCACTGCTGGATACAATACATAGTAATAAAAGCTGTACACCATAAAGGAGGGGCAGTCATGAGGAAAAAGATAGCCATGATCATGCTGTTGATGCTGCTTGCCTTTCCCGGTCAAGCCATGGCAGCGGGTTTTAACTTCGATATTCATCTGTCAAGAACGGAAGACGGTACTGCTTATACCGAGATTTTATACAATAACCGCGTGCTTTGGAAGATCTCGCTGCTGACCGACGGAGCTCGGCCGGCAGCCAGTATAGGCGAGGATGATGGAATCATCATTGCGCCGGACCTGGAAAACGGAATGTTTGTCTTACGGATATGCAAATAACATGCAAAAAATAAAAAGCGCCTAGCGCTTTTTATTTTTTGCATGTTATTGGATAATCTGCTACAATTAAATTTTGTAAGGTACAGCTTGTACGACACATGTGATGTGTGCAAGGACCGTCTGTCATGATGCATTGCTGTAAGGTATACCTATTATAGTAAGGTCGGGGAAGACGTTCATTGTTCAAGATAGAAATTATGGGTTGGAGGTAGTGTGAATGATGTTGAAGGAACCAATTAGGGTACGGTTTGCGCCAAGTCCCACCGGACCGTTTCATATTGGCGGTGCCCGTTCTGCCTTATTCAATTGGCTGTTAGCCAAGAAACAGGGCGGTACATTAATACTCAGGATTGAGGATACCGATCGGGAGCGTTCCACCAAGGAGTCGGAGGAGAATATTAAGGAAGCTTTACGCTGGCTGGGTATGGACTGGGATGAAGGCATTGATGTGGGCGGCGAATATGGCCCTTACCGCCAGACTGAACGTTTGGAGATTTATCGTCAATATACCGAAAAACTGCTGGCTGAGGGGTTGGCTTACCATTGCTACTGTACGGACGAGGAGTTGGAAGCCGAACGGCAAAACCAACTGCAACGGGGGGAAACTCCGTTATATTCCGGCCGTTGCTGCCATTTGAGCACCGCTGAGCGGGACGCTTTTGAACAAGAAGGCCGTAAGCCCACTGTCCGTTTCCGGGTGCCGGAAAATAAGCAAATTGTTTTTACCGACCTGGTTCGCGGTACAGTGTCGTTTGAATCCAATGGGGTCGGCGACTATGTCATTGTAAAATCAGATGGTATCCCTGTCTATAATTATGCGGTTGTGATGGATGATGCCCTAATGCAGATAACGCATGTCATCCGGGCAGAGGAACATCTTTCTAATACACCACGGCAAATTCTTCTCTATGAAGCGCTCGGCTTCCCCGTTCCGGCCTTCGGCCATATTTCCCTGATTCTGGGCAAGGACCGCACGAAAATGAGTAAGCGGCATGGGGCTACTTCGGTGGAACAGTACCGTAAGCTGGGATATTTGCCGGAAGCATTAGTCAACTTCTTGGCTCTCTTAGGCTGGGCACCTGTCGGTGAACAGGAAATCTTTAGCCTGGATGAATTGATTGAACAGTTTTCCATCGACCGGGTCGCCAAAAATCCGGCGGTGTTTGATGTGGACAAATTAAACTGGATTAATGCGCAATACATCAAAAAATCCAGTCCGGAGCGGATTGCCGAACTGGCTCTGCCTCATTTAATTGAAGCGGGCTACGTAAAAGAGGACGAATTAACTGAAGAAAAGCGGGCCTGGATCGTGCAGTTCGTAGCGGCTATTCAGGAGCATCTCAGCTATGCCGCCCAAGTGCTCGAGCATGCCGACATATTCTTTCATGATGAGTTTACCTTTGAAAACCAGGAAGCGGAGGCCGTGCTGAAAGAAGAAGAGATTCCCGCTGTGCTGGACAAGTTTCAGGAAAGACTGAGCGCACTGGAGGCTGTTGATGCAGCCGCTGTGCAGGCTTTACTGAAGGGGCTGGTAAAAGAACTGAAGCTGCCCGGGAAAAAGGTATATATGCCCATCCGTATTGCCCTCACGGGGAAAATGCATGGACCTGAGCTGCCCCATTTCATACCGGTTATTGGTAAGGAAAGAGCCTTGCGCCGCCTGTCCGCTTCCCGGTCTAAAATCTGATTGACACCCCAGAGGCGGATGAGTATAATTTAATCACGGGAGTTCGCCAGGGCTAAAGCCGTAGAATAAATGGCGTGAGAGTTTTCGTTCGGTTTGGCGGAGGAGCCGCGCATATCGTACATATGTAAGGTGACGACAACGAAACAGGACGGAAAATATCGCGTCAGGAATACTATGGATTTAGCCCTGGTGAACTCCTAACTATATGGAAAATGTAGCGATTGGGAAAAGTAAGCGTGTTTCGGACCTGCAGAGAGGCACTGTCACCGGCTGCGAACAGTGCCAGGAAAGATCCGCTGAAGTGCCCCCATGAACAGGATGGCTGAAAAAAGCGGCCCGGTTTACTGCCCGGCTCTTTTAGTAGGTGGTCCCGGCGGCAGCCGTTATCATGTTTGAGTGGGATATGGTTTGTTTACATATCTAAACAGAGTGGAACCACGGCCACCGTCTCTGTCAAGAGACGGTGGCTTTTTATTATTTTGGACAGGAGGGAGACTTATGTTTAAACGGATACAGAGAGACATCGACGCGGTATTTGAACGCGATCCTGCTGCTAAAAATGTGCTGGAAGTACTTTTATGCTATCCCGGACTACATGCTATCTGGCTGCACCGTATCAGTCATTATTTATTTAAAAAGGGTCTGGTGTTGTTGCCGCGTCTGATTTCCAATTTCGCAAGGTTTTTAACCGGCATAGAAATTCATCCCGGTGCCACAATAGGAGAAGGACTGTTCATTGACCACGGCACAGGAGTTGTCATCGGCGAAACGGCTGAATTGGGAGATAATGTCACCCTGTATCAGGGCGTGACGCTCGGCGGCACCGGCAAGGAAAAAGGCAAACGCCATCCGACAGTGGGCAATAATGTCGTTGTTGCTACCGGCGCCAAAGTGCTGGGATCTTTTAAGGTAGGCGACAATTCCAAGATTGGTGCCGGCTCGGTGGTGCTGCGGGAAGTGCCGCCTAACTCTACGGTTGTCGGGATTCCGGGAAAGATTGTGTGGCATGAAGGCAAGAAGATTGATGATGCCAGACCGGATGTCGATCTGGAACATAACAACCTGCCCGATCCGGAAGCGGAAATGATATTCTGTCTACAGCGCGGCATGATGCGGCTGGAAGAGCGGATTTGTCAGTTAGAAGAGGAGCTGAAACAATATGAGTCTAAGAGTGTATAATACATTAACCAAACAAAAAGAAGAATTTGTACCCATGACAGCGGGACAGGTAAAAACCTATGTGTGCGGTGTAACCCCCTATAACCATCCGCATATCGGCAATGCCCGCCCGTTTGTTACCTGGGATGTCATTAAACGGTATTTGGAGTATATCGGCTATAAGGTATACCATGTGCAGAATTTTACCGATGTGGATGACAAAATCATTAAAACCGCCAATGCCGAAGGCGTGACCTGGGATGTGATTGCCAATCGCTATATCGCAGCCTACTTTGAAGTGATGGATCAGCTGAATGTACGGCGGGCCGATTTGTACCCGCGGGTTTCCGGCCATATGGCGGACATTATCCGGATGGTGAAAACACTGGTTGATAAGGGCTTTGCCTATGAGAAGGACGGCGATGTCTACTATGCCGTGACCCGTTTTGAAGAGTACGGCAAGCTGAGCGGCCGCAGCCTGGACGATATGAAAGCCGGCGCCCGGGTCGATGTGGATGACCGGAAGGGCCATCCTATGGATTTTGCGCTGTGGAAAAGCGCCAAACCGGGTGAACCGGCCTGGGAAAGTCCCTGGGGACCGGGGCGGCCGGGCTGGCATATCGAGTGTTCGGCCATGTCGCTTAAATATTTGGGCGAAACCTTTGATTTTCATGGTGGCGGCAGCGATCTGGTATTTCCCCATCACGAAAATGAGATTGCCCAGTCGGAAGCCTGTACCGGCGTGGAGCCATTTGTCCGGTATTGGCTCCATAACGGTTTTATTACTGTGAATGAAGAAAAAATGAGTAAATCGCTGGGGAATTTTTTCCTGGTTAAAGACATTTTGGAGCATTATTCACCACAGGTGTTACGGTTCTTCATTTTATCCACCCATTATCGCAGTCCCCTGGATTTCAGTGATGAAAGACTGGATGAAGCGCAGCGCAGTCTGGAACGGTTGACCACAGCTATGCACAGCCTTAAGCAACTGGCAACGGTGCAACCTGCGGACAGTTCTGACGGATCAACGGCTGACCAGGAAGTGATCGTCCGGCAGGCCAAGGAAGAATTTCTGGCGGCGATGAATGATGATTTTAATACATCCCTGGCCATCAGCGTGTTGTTTGGTCTGGCTAAAGAAATCAATATATACTGCAGTGCCGTGACTGGCGGTAAAGCACCGTATAGTGCGGCCGGCGCCGCCGTATTGCAGTCGGCTTACCAGGAGTTGGCCGATATTTTGGGAATTAATCTGGAACAGGAGCCGGCGGGAGCGGACGCTCAGGACGGTTTGCTGGAGGGTGTGATGGATATCGTGATTGACATTCGTCAACAGGCCCGCCAGAACAAAGACTGGGCCACAGCCGATCAAATCCGCAACCGGCTGCAGGAAATCGGCATTGTGCTGGAGGATTCACCGCAAGGGATCAGGTGGAAGAAAAAATGAGGTTTGACCACTATCAGTATTTAATGGCCAATATGTTCAAACAGCAGTCTGAAGAAACGAGCGCTTTCCCGGTCAATTATACCGACATTCCGGTTCATCGCCTGCCACCGTTGGTGCTGGCCTATGTAGGGGATGCTTACTTTACCCTGTATGTGCGGACACGGTTGTTGTCTTATGAGCAGAATAAAGTGCGAGTACTGCATGACTGTGATGCCAAAATGGTGTCGGCGGTTATGCAGGCCCGCGCCTATAAAGCGCTGGAGGCCACTTTGTCTGAGGAGGAAATCGCTGTGGTCAAGCGGGGCCGCAACGCCAAGTCCAGCGTTCCCAAAAGCGCGACGGTTGCCGAATACCGCTACAGTACCGGCTTTGAGGCTTTGCTGGGATATCTGTATTTAAAGGAAGATTACCGTCGTTTGGTGGAACTTGTCAGTCAGGCTTTTGACGTTATTTCCCGGGAAATGACAAAAACAGGGGCTGCCTCGCCGCAATAGACGGTGCATAGGTGCCTGTAACGGAGAATAAGCAGAATGCTGTTAAAATAATACAGACAGAGCAGGGTTTATGGTGTAAAATTTAGGTAAGAGCTGCCGGCAGATTGTTGTGTACCCTTTGCCGGGCAGCGCTGCCCTAACTTGGTGGACAGCCCTGCCGTTGCCGGTGCCGGTGGTTTGCCGGTATCCTACGGGACTTGGTTTGGGCCAAGTCTTTTCCTATCCTAATAAATGAGGTGAATCATTCTGAGTAAAGCAGACATGACATTCATTGCTATGTGTAAAGATATTCTGGCCCATGGTTTTTCCTCTGAAGGGGAAGCGGTACGGGCCAGATGGGCGGACGGTGCTCTGGCCCACACGATTAAGAAATTTGCGGTGGTCAACCGCTACGATCTGGCGGAGGAATTTCCGATCCTTACGCTCAGGCCAACCAATTTAAAGGCTGCCATTGATGAGATGCTGTGGATCTGGCAGAAAAAATCCAATAACATCAAAGAACTGAACAGCCGCATTTGGGATAGCTGGGCTGATGAAAGCGGCTCGATTGGCAAGGCCTATGGTTATCAACTGGCGATTAAGCATCAATATCGCGAAGGCGAGTTTGACCAGGTGGACCGGCTTTTGCTGGATTTAAAAGAAAATCCTTACAGTCGGCGCATCATTGTCAACATGTATAACCATGCCGATTTGCACGCTATGAATTTGTATCCCTGTGCCTATAGCATGACCTTCAATGTGACCGGTAACCGGCTCAATGCGATTTTGAATCAGCGCTCCCAGGATATTCTGGTGGCCAATAACTGGAATGTAGCCCAGTATGCTGTGCTGGTGCATATGCTGGCCCAGGTGAGCGATCTGGAAGCGGGTGAACTGGTGCATGTCATCGCCGATGCCCATATCTATGACCGGCATATTCCTCTGGTGGAGGAGCTGATCAACCGTCCTGCTTATCCGGCACCTAAGCTGCTAATTAACCGGCAGGTGAAGAGCTTTTATGATTTTACCGTAGCTGACTTTGTGTTGGAGGGCTATCAAAGTGGTCCGCAAATCAAAAATATCCCTGTCGCTATTTAAAAGGAGACTTGTATGAAAGCCATTGTTGCAGTTGATGCCAACTGGGGAATTGGTTGCGGCGGAAGATTGCTGCAACATATCCCGGAGGATATGAAGTTTTTTAAACAGACGACCTTGCATAAGGTTGTGATTATGGGCAGGGAGACCTTTGAATCGCTGCCGGGCCAGGAGCCTTTAAAGGACCGGGTTAATATTGTACTGAGCAGGAAGGCGGATTTTATCCATGAAAAAGTAACCATCTGCCGTTCGTTGCCGGAATTGTTTCGGGCCATAGCGCAATATGATACGGATGATGTTTTTGTAATCGGTGGGGAATCGGTATATACCCAATTGCTGCCATACTGTTCGGCGGCCCTTGTCACCAAGATAGAAAAACTTTACGTGGCGGACAAGTTCTTTGTCGATTTGGATGAAGAAAAGAACTGGCGTCTGGTCGCTGCCGGTGAACCCAAAAGCTATCAGGACATTCGTTTTAGTTTCTGCACCTATGTGCAAGACGAGACTGCTGCCGGGGTGTAGCTGACAACGCCGCAGGATGGGACGATAACGGAACATAAAGGCTGACCTGACGGGAACCCGGGTTGGCCTTTATCCATGTAGTGGTCCGCCAACTTTAGGGACAAATTAAATTTGCGGGGCTTTTTTTGCAAGGCCTTTTGTCTTCAAAGGCGGACATAGTTGTACATAACGGATATATATAAGGCGACGACAAAGGAAAAAAAGACTGCGAGATGATCCATGTATTTAGGTGACGTAAGGTACTGGATACATAGTAGATTAGGAAAAGGAGAAAATAAAGGATATGGGAAATGGGAAGGAGCGCGATACCACCATGCCGGTAACAGAAGATTTTGTGGCGGGAAGAAACAGCGTGATGGAAGTGTTGAAAGGCGGCCGGTCGGTTAATAAAATACTGGTAGCCAAAGGAGAACGGCATGGGACGGTACGGGAGATTATCGGACTGGCTCGCAGCAAAGGCCTGGTTATTCAGGAAGTGGAGATGAGCAAGCTAGATCAGGTGGCGGCCGGGATCCGTCATCAGGGGGTTGTGGCACTGGTGCCGCCAGTCGCTTATGTGGAACTGGAAGATATCCTGCATAAAGCCTCTGTCCAGGGCGAGGCTCCCTGCCTTGTTGTACTGGATGAGCTGGAAGATCCGCACAATCTCGGCGCTATTTTAAGGACGGCTGATGCCGCTGGCGTGCATGGGGTGCTTATCCCTAAACGGCGGAGTTGTCCACTATCGGGAACGGTGGCCAAGACATCGGCCGGTGCAGTGGAATATGTGCCAGTTGCCCGGATCGGCAATGTGGTGCAAACGCTGGAGAACCTTAAAAAGCAAGGCTTCTGGATTGTCGGCGCCGATATGGACGGCGAAAAGGCTTATTATCAGGCCGATTTGACCGGCCCGCTGGTTGTGGTAATCGGCAGCGAGGGGAAAGGTCTGGGCCGGTTGGTGAAGGAGGCCTGTGATTTCTTGGTGCGCATTCCGATGAAGGGGCAGATCAATTCGCTAAACGCTTCGGTTGCCTGTTCCCTGCTTTTATACGAAGTTCTTAAACAACGGGAGATGAAAGAGATTTGAAAAACTGGCAGTCCACGATAGCTTTCTTGTTGATTATTTGCTTTGGTATCGTTTTTTTTGCCGGAGGAACTTCGCTGTTTTCCTCCCGAGTGTATGCCGGTGTAACGGTGGACGGGGTATCGCTGGCGGGCTGCAGCCGGGAGGATGTGCAGCAACTCCTGGCCGTTTGGCGTCAGGAGTTGCTGCAAAAACGAATCAAGGTATATTATGGAGAGAATTCTTTTGATTTGGCGGCACAGCAGATTGATCTTGACTGGGATATTGCTGCTGCTGCCAATGAGGCGTGGAATTATGGCCGAGACGGCGGGCTTTGGACCAGAATGAAAAAAATTTATCAGGCAAGAGAAGAGGGCTATCATGTTACGCTGCGGGTACAGTATAATAAAGATAAGCTTGACCGTTATATAGCCGAGTGGCGGCAAGCGGTGGAACGGGAGCCGCGTAATGCGGCGATCAGTATGCAGAGCGGCACGGTGCTGCCGCAGGAGCAGGGAATGCGGTTAGCGGTAGAGACCGCAGGTCCTGCTGTGCTTAAGGCATTGTCCACTGTGGATGTGCCGGCGGTGATTTTGCCGGTTGTGACGGTGCCGCCGGAAGTTACCGTGCAGGATGTTGCCGCCAGGGGGATTGGCGATCTATGGGGCAGTTATACCACAGATTTTAATGAGGACGATATCAACCGGTCGGCGAACATTATTCTGGCCGCTAATAAAATAAACGGGAAGATTCTGGAGCCCGGTGCCGTTTTCTCTTTTAATGAAGTGGTTGGCCCCCGGGAAAAAGAGTATGGATTTAAAGAAGCGATGGAATTGATGGACGGTGAACTGGTGCCCGGAATTGGCGGGGGAATTTGCCAGGTTTCCTCTACGCTGTACAATGCGGTACTGCTTTCCAACCTGACGGTAGTGGAGCGGTACAATCACTCGAAGGCCTTGGGCTATGTGCCTTTGGGGCGGGATGCTACGGTTGTATATGGCTTGCTTGATTTTAAATTTGCTAACAATACCGGCGCGCCGGTTTTGATTACGGCCGAAATTCAACGGGGCCGCTTGAGTATTGGCCTGTTTGGCCGGGGAAAAATGAAGGAAGCGGTCAAAATTATTTCGACTGACAAGAAAGCCATTTTACCGGCTGAGGTCAGGAAAGAAGACCAAACGCTCTATTTGGGTGAAACGGAAGTGGAAAAACCGGGAAAGCCCGGTTATGAAATCACTACCCTGCGGATTGTGGAATCCGGGGGGCAGGAAATTAAACGGGAAGTCCTGGCAAAGGATAGATATTTGCCTGAAGATAAAATTATAAAAATGGGGACACGGATGCCGCCATTTGCAAGAGCCGGTGGCGAGTGACCGGCTGGGGGAGCGCAACTACATAATGTTGTTTGGAGAAGTTTATGAAACATATTCCTAAAGACAAATTACTGGTTGATGGGTATAATGTTATCAATGACTGGCAAGAGCTTGTGGCAATAAAGGACAATCTGGAATATGCGCGGGACAAACTAATAGAAATCTTGTCAGGCTATGGTGTTTTTAAAGATTGCAGGATTACGGTCGTTTTTGACGCCCATGCGGTGGCGGACGGTGAAGGCTGTCAGCAGATAATCAACGATTTCGTCGATGTGGTGTTTACCAAAGAAGGCGAAACGGCGGACAGCTATATCGAAAAAATGGCCTATTTCTTTATGCGCCAAACCGGTGGCGGGCGGGTTTATGTGGTGACTTCCGACTGGGCCGAACAAATGCAGATTCTGGGCTCGGGAGCGTATCGCATTTCGGCCCGGGAGCTAAGGAGCTATGTGCGGGCCGCAGAAAAAAGCATGAAGCAGGGGTTTTCGGAGCATGTCCTGAACTATCGCCGGCAGGAACTTTCTGACCGGCTGAATGGTGATGTGGCAAAAAGGCTGGATGAGTTGCGACGGGGTGGGAGAAAACGTTGAGAATCCTGACTTCCCGGCGCTGGCGGCCGGCAGGTTAAGCTTGACTTAGGACAGGGTGTAGGGTATACTTTTATAAGTAAATAGAGTCGTTTTGTAGCACCAAATTAGTGAATAAATCGTTTTTTATAGATAAAAATGCAAAGTGGGGGCGATGTGATGCGGGCTAGTACTCAATACGATTTATACAGTTGTTTTGAAAATATGACTGATGAAGAAATCGTAATTGATGCCAAGGATAATGACAATGCAGTAGCTCTGGACTACTTGATTAATAAATACCGCAACTTCGTTCGCGCGAAGGCCAGGTCTTATTTTTTAATTGGTGCTGACAGAGAGGATATTATTCAGGAAGGCATGATCGGTCTCTATAAGGCGATTCGGGACTTTCGCAATGATAAGCTTTCCTCTTTCCGGGCGTTTGCCGAGTTGTGCGTAACGCGCCAGATTATTACTGCCATTAAAACTGCCACCAGGCAGAAGCATATTCCTTTGAATTCTTACGTTTCTCTGAACAAGCCGATTTATGATGAAGACTCTGATCGGACGTTGCTGGATGTGCTGTCGGGTTCCAAGATATCCGATCCGGAGGAACTGGTAATCAGCCGGGAAGAATTCATTGACATCGAAGAGAAGATGGGCGAAATTCTCAGCGATCTGGAATGGAAGGTCTTAATGTCCTACTTGGACGGCAAGTCGTACCAGGAAATCGCCGTGGAGTTGGAACGCCACGTGAAATCGATCGACAATGCCCTGCAGCGAGTTAAGCGCAAGCTGGAACGTTATCTGGATCATCGCAGTGAAGAATGCGATGCCGGAGGCAACGCCTATAAGGCTTTAGCCGGTCTGGATAAGGATGCCGCCCTGTTCCGGGACTGTAGCGAAGAAATTGATGACTAGCAGAAATATTGAGGCACCCTTCTATGGAGGGTGCCTTTTTGTATCTCTTAAGCAAGCCGGTATACCGCTTGCTTCTGTCGGCAAAACAGCAGGGACGCTTTTTCGAGCGGCTTCTTGTGATATATTATGACGATAACGGGAATAGATCGCTGTTTTATGGCAGAATATGATTAATTTTTACCCCGGGAAAAGGGATTTCTGATAGCCCGACGAATATAAAAAGCGGACATATCGCCATACTATACCATGACGGCGCGACCGGTTCTGTTCAAACATAAAAGCTTGTTAACAGTGTAATGGCGCGGTATAATAGACGTTGTGCATAGATGATCTGATACATAATACAAGCGGTTCTATACCTGTATGAAGGTTGCTTTTGACTTTGAAGGATCATTTTGTTAACAATGGCGATTATTTGCCAAACAGCAATATAAGGAGGAAAATGTATGTCGAAAAATACGGTAGCAATTCTTTGCGGCGGCGGTCCGGCACCTGGCATGAATGGAGTTATCAGCGGTGTTACGATTGCGGCAAGAAATAATGGCTGGGATGTAATCGGGGTTTATGAGGGTTTCTCTCATTTAGCCAAAGGCGAGAAGAAAGTGACCTCCCTGACAGTTGATGATGTAAGCAAAATTCATTTGCAGGGTGGCAGTATTATACATACAGCGCGCTTTAATCCTACGAAAAATGAAGAACATCTTAAAACCGCGATCAACACGCTGCGGGAATTGGGTGTAACCCATCTGGTAACCATCGGCGGCGATGACACGGCATATTCGGCTTCTACAGTGGCTTCCTATGCCAAGAAAAATATGGGAATCAATTTCAGCGTAGTGCATGTGCCCAAAACTATTGATAATGACCTGCCGTTACCGGAAGGCGTTCCTACTTTCGGCTTTGAAACCGCCCGTCAGGTTGGTGCAGATATTGCTACCAATATTCTGGAAGATGCCAAAACGGCCCAACGCTGGTTCCTCGGCATTGCCATGGGACGTACAGCAGGCCATTTGCCGCTGGGTATTGGCAAAAGCTCGGCTGCCCAGGTTACCATTATTCCGGAAGACTTTACGGAAGCCAAAGTTCACTTGAGCACCGTTGTGGACATCATTGTCGGTTCGGTAATCAAACGTCTGGCTGACGGAAAAGGTTTCGGTCTGGCAGTTGTCGCCGAAGGCATTATCGAAAAAATTCCGGAAGAAGACTTGAGTGCAGTGGAAGGGCTGGAAAGAGACGAACACGGCCACATCCGTTATGCTGAAATTAACTTCGGTGAATTGCTGAAAAAAGCGGCGACCAAACGGTTGGCTGAACTGGGCATCAAAATGAACTTTGTGACTAAAGACATCGGTTACGAAACCCGCTGCGCTTCACCGAACGCTTTTGATATCGAATACACCCGTGACCTTGGCTATTCGGCCGTTGAATTCCTGAAAAACGGCGGTGCCGACGCGATTATTACCGTGGTTAACGGCGAAGCTAAGCCGCTGCCGTTCAGCGAAATGCTGGACCCGGTAACCAAGAAAACGGCAGTCCGTTTCGTGAATGTAAATTCGGTAAAATACAAAATCGCCAGAGCGATGATGACTTTGCTGACTGCAGAAGACTTCAAAGCAGGCAAGGTAGAAAAGCTGGCAGCCGTAACCAATCTGTCGGTTGACGAGTTTACCAAACAATTTAACAAGTAGTCCGTGAACAATAAAGTCCCGGAGCCTGTCTTACAGGTTCCGGGATTTTACTGTTTGCGGATTAAGGCGTGTCCTTTCACCTAGAGCTCCACCAGCTCTGCAATGGAAAGATGCTGACCAAGTTTTGACCGTCAGCAAATCCTGCTTTCAAGATTGGTGGAGTGCTAACTTTTTACTGGCACATAAACCGCCGAGGGGCTGATTATACTATTGGATAATTGAGGGAACCACTGATTTGTTTGCGCTGTGCGTTCTGACGGATCTTTTTCTGCCATGCCGACAGATTCATTAAATCAGCGGTTTCTAAGGAGGGGAGACGGCGTGGATGTGCTGGGCATAACTGTCTTTAGAGTGATTACAGTTTTTGCGCTGCTTATAGCAGTCTGGCTGTTGACAGGACGTAGCCACCTCGGTGAAACCACTCCTGCGGAACTGGTAGGATTGATTATTTTTGGTACGGTGGCCGGTGCAGCAATCCTTAGTCCCCAAAGTGACTTTTCTGATAGTCTGGTCGTTTTGACGGCAGTAGGTCTTATGCAGTGTGGAACGGCTAAACTGGTAAAGTGCCTGCAAGGCTGGCGGACTAAGCCGTTGCCACCGCTGGTGATCATAGAACAGGGGCAACCCATCCGGGCTAATTTGGCTAAAACACGATTATCGGTAAAAACTCTGCTGGTTCTGTTGCGTGCACAAGGGATTTTTCACCTAAAGGAAGTACAATTGGCTGTTTGGGAATCTCTGGGAGGACTCAGTATTCTAAGGGCGGCGGAAGGTTTATCTGAAAAAGGACCAGTGGGCACCGATGACGTGGCGGTGCCAGTTATTATCGAGGGAGAGCTTCAGGAAAAAGTGCTGGAAAACCTGGGGTTTACACCGGAAGATATTGTGGCGTTTAAAAGCCGGCATAAAGAAGAGTTAAAGGCGATTATGGTGGCTTATATGAATAAGAGCAGGCAACTCTGGATTGTCCGGGATAAGCCCAAAGCGGATACCGTGCTTTGAGGTTGCCTAAAGCCGTAACAAAGAAGTGGCGCAAAGGGATTTATGGTTGTTTGCGGCCATGGCATGGAGTATAATAAAATGCGTGTGAAAAAGACGGCGGTTCCTAGCGGTCAGCAGATGAATGGCTGACTGGGCTCTAACAGGAATACATAGCCGTGACAGGGGGATGGAAAGTGACGGAGACGATGATTGCCATTATACTTGGCATTGTGGAAGGCATGACGGAGTTTTTACCTGTTTCATCGACAGGACATATGATTTTAGTGGGCAATATGCTGCATTTTGAAGGTGAATTTGCCAGCGTATTTGAGGTGTTTATTCAATTAGGCGCCATACTGTCTATCTTGTTTCTATATCGTGACAAATTTATGCGCATGATCAAGCCGGGGCGGCTTAACATACACCGCAGCGGCCTAACGCTGTCCCATGTGGCGGCCGGGATTGTGCCGGTCATGATTATTGGCTATTTGCTGCATAAACCGATTAAGGAATACCTGTTTTCGCCGGCGACGGTGATTATCGGCCTGATAGCCGGGTCTGTTTTGATGCTGGTGGCGGAAAAGGTGGCAAAAAGACCGGTGGCCCGCAGTGTGGAAAATATCACTGTCAGGCAGGCTTTTTGGGTAGGCCTATTCCAGGTACTGGCCCTGTGGCCGGGATTTTCCCGTTCCGGGTCGACACTTTCCGGCGGTTTGTTTTTTGGTTTAAGCCGAACGGCGGCAGCTGACTTTTCTTTTATCATTGCGGTCCCGTTAATGATGGTAGCCTGTTTCTATGATTTGCTGAAAGTGATTAGCCATTTGAGTGTTGATAACTTGCATATGCTGGCTATTGGCTTTGTAATATCCTTTGTTGTAGCTTATGGTTCAGTGGTTTGGTTTTTAAAGTTTCTGAATAAATCAACCCTGGCTTCCTTTGCCTACTACCGCCTGGTCCTGGCGGCCGTTTCGTACTATTACTTTTTTATGAATTAGTTACTTTACATAAATTAACAGGTGATAGACTCTTTACAATATGGATAAGCTGTGATAATATAATATTCCGTTACAGGACGTCGGGCGCAGCAGTTTACCGCTGCCGTGCATTGGCTCAGGTAATGGGAAAGCTGGCTAATGGACTGTGGTAACGCAATCCTTAAGCCGGATTTGACGGAGGGATTCCCGAGTGGCTAAAGGGAGCAGACTGTAAATCTGCCGGCTCTGCCTTCGCTGGTTCGAATCCAGCTCCCTCCACCAATTTATCCATAGTAGGAATGAAAGAACGAAGATGGTGGGAAACTACTGTCAAACACATCGCGGGGTGGAGCAGCTGGCAGCTCGTCGGGCTCATAACCCGAAGGTCGCAGGTTCAAATCCTGCCCCCGCAACCAAATAAACAAACGCCAATAGGCGTTTTATCTATGCTGGTGTAGCTCAGTTGGTAGAGCGTATCCTTGGTAAGGATAAGGTCACCGGTTCAATCCCGGTCACTAGCTCCATTTTTTTGTAATGTTTTGTAATGAAGGTATTCTAACAGAATACCGATAACACAACCGGACTTGTGAGACAAGACCGGAGGGTGCCGATGCAAGACCAACTTACCTGTTGGTTGATATCAGGCTTAATGGCTTAGGGCATTGATAAATGGACAGCTGCAAGGCGCGACGAGGACGCGAGCGAGGGCGTACTGATGAGGTACGTTGAGCGAGCGACCGCAGGAGCAACGCAGCAGATGGCCGTTTAGCGATGGCCGTGCCGAACAGGGCGGCGTAGCTCAGTTGGCTAGAGCATGCGGTTCATACCCGCAGTGTCCGGGGTTCAAATCCCTGCGCCGCCACCAAAAAAACATTGACAGACTGATCTTTGAATTGTATAATTAACTTTGTCGTAAGGCAAGTAATACAAAATGCTGGCGTAGCTCAATTGGTAGAGCAGCTGACTTGTAATCAGCAGGTTGGGAGTTCGATTCTTCTCGCCAGCTCCAGACATCATGGAGGGATTCCCGAGTGGCTAAAGGGAGCAGACTGTAAATCTGCCGGCTCTGCCTTCGCTGGTTCGAATCCAGCTCCCTCCACCATTTATCCACAGTAAGAAAGAACGAAGATGGTGGGAAACTACCGTCAAGCACATCGCGGGGTGGAGCAGCTGGCAGCTCGTCGGGCTCATAACCCGAAGGTCGCAGGTTCAAATCCTGCCCCCGCAACCAAATAAATAAACGCCGTTAGGCGTTTTATCTAATAAAGTTAGCTGCTGGTGTAGCTCAGTTGGTAGAGCGTATCCTTGGTAAGGATAAGGTCACCGGTTCAATCCCGGTCACTAGCTCCATTTTTTTGTAATTACGTTCCTTTACCGGGTATTCTAGTTTGACGTATCCGGACTTGTGAGACAAGACCGGAGGGTGTCGATAAAGGCACAGCTGCTAGGAACGATGAGTACCGCAGCGGAGGCGCACTGGTAAGTGCATTGAGCAGCGGAACGCAAGAGTGACAACGCAGATGGGCGTTTAGCGGCAGCCGACCTAAGGCGGCGTAGCTCAGTTGGCTAGAGCATGCGGTTCATACCCGCAGTGTCCGGGGTTCAAATCCCTGCGCCGCCACCACTTTGACTACAGATCTTACTTAATTATTAGGTAAGGTTTTTTGTTTTTTATGCAGGAATTTAAAAAAATTAATAGAATATTTCCATTTTGTAAAATACTAGTGGTGTGCCAAAAGTATAATTCTAACCATACAGTTTGAGGAGGCAAAGAAAAGAAATGGCAAAGAAGAAGTTTGAAAGAAATAAACCGCACGTAAACATAGGAACGATCGGTCACGTTGACCATGGCAAGAC
>NZ_FODY01000034.1 GCF_900110485.1 Propionispora vibrioides
CACGGAGCTAGGAACCTTGATCAAACAGATAAATGCCAAGCTGGTTGGGCACTTTCGCTACTATGGGGTAACCGACAACAGCAATGGAATCCATACCTTTGGATACTGCGTACGGCGTAAATTGTTTGAAATACTCAATCGCAGAAGCCAAAAGAAGAGCTTGACGTGGGAAGGATTTGCAAAACTAACAGATAGATTCCCGCTAGCAAAAGCGAGAATCTATGTGAATATCTATGGCTAAACGTAAGTAAATGCTGCTATGAAGAGCCGGATGCCTTAATAGGGCAAGTCCGGTTCCGTGAGGGGGGCTGGAATGTGAGTTCCGCCTCTACTCGACCGAGAGGCGGATGATCAGCGAGCTTATGATGATTGCGCAGGTAGGGGGAGGCTATTGACAGGAACTTTTTGGCCGTGTACTATATAGAATGTATTGTGCAACTTCAGATATTTCTCGTATAGCCCCGCAATCATAGGGTGGGGGTCTCTACAGGGAGCCTATACTTCCTAACTACGATGATAAGGAATGTCCTTATCCGTGGTTAGGATTTTTTTGTGCAATACAACTGTTTGACATAGCTTACAGGAGGATATGTATATTATGAAATATTCTGTTTCCGTTTTTGTGGGAGCCGCAAGTTACGGGGTATTATCCACGATTGTTGTGTTGGCTTATCAGTCCGGGTTTCAGCTTGGTGAAATTGTGGGCACTCAACTGTTGACCGGTGTGCTGCTTTCCTGGCTGTCCGTGTTTTATATTCAAAAAAGAAAATCGGCTAAGACCGACGGGGGCCGAGGCAATCAGGGCGACGACAGCTCCTATACGAGTTTAACCTGGCGACAAAGAGGCCTGCTTATGCTGGCGGGAGCGCCTACCGTCATTACCGGGCTGCTGTATTATCAGTCGCTTCGCTATATTCCGGCTTCGCTCGCTATTATTTTGCTGTTCCAGTTCACCTGGATTGGCGTGGCCATTCAGGCGGTCCTTACCTGCCGGCGGCCGGGAAAAAACATGCTGCTGGCCCTGCTGGTTATTTTGGCGGGCACCTTGCTGGCGGCCGGTGTACTGGGTGAAGCTGCGGTGCCTTTCGACCGGTGGGGGATTCTGTTTGGCCTGCTGGCGGCAGTCAGCTACTCCTGCTTTATTTTGTTCAGCGGCAGAGTCGTGTCGTCTGCTCATCCGATAAGCCGGAGTGCCTGGATGGTTACCGGCGGTTTTATCCTTTTAGCAATTCTGTTTCCGCCTTATTTTTTGTTTAACGGTTCGTTATGGGGGCCGCTGCTGCTGTTTGGCGCGTTGCTCGGTTTTTTTGGCGCCTTCCTGCCGCCGCTTTTGTTTGCCATTGGCGTACCCCATGTTGGTGAGGGTATGGCCGGCATTTTGGGAGCGGCGGAGCTGCCTGTGGCGGTACTCATGTCTTCCCTGGTGCTGCATGAGCCGGTCGGCGAAGTGCGCTGGCTGGGCGTAGCGTTGATTCTGGCCGGGGTGGCGCTGCCTGAGTTGCGGAAGCTGCGCAAGCGGAGCAATAGTTCGCTGGCCTCTTGAGAAGGGGAGTTGTCGAGCGCCTTCTCATTGTTTAGGGAGAGAGGAAGTTTTTCTTGCCCGAAATAAGCGACAACGCCTTTCTAAAGCAGGCTTTTGCCGCTTGACAACTAACGACGTTAGTATTAGTATAAATGTGGTTAGTGAAGTTGCTGACAAGTCCGGTCAGCGAAAGGAAAGCAGGGATTATTTGAAGATACGGATAGGTCTAAATAACCGGATATTGATTGAAACGGCGGCGCAAATCGCCGACGAACTCGGGCTGGCGGCGGTGACGCTTACCGAAGTGTCCGACCGTCTGGGTGTCCGTAAGCCGTCACTATATAATCACGTTAAGGGGCTGCCTGATTTGCGGAAGGGGCTGGCGGTGTTTGGCAGCAGCCAGCTTAGGGCAAGGATCGGCGAAGCCGCTGTGGGAAAAGCCCGGCAGGATGCTATCCGGGCCATTGCTGCCGAGTACCGTCTATTTGCTCATGAACGGCCCGGCCTGTATCAGGCGATTGTTGCCTGGTCGGACCGGGAGGACCCGGCCGTGAAGGCGGCAACGAAGGAGCTTATGGAAGTGTTTTATGCCGTGCTGCGCGGCTACCGGCTGCAGGACGAGGCTCTTGTCCATGCGGTACGCGGTTTGCGCAGCGTCATGCACGGGTTTGTGGCGCTGGAGGCGTCCGGCTGGTTTGCTCAGCCGGCGGAACGGGACATAAGCTACCAGCAGCTCTTAGATACCTTTATCCGCGGCCTGGAAGTGCTGGCTGGGGAGGAGCAGGGTAAAGATGCCTGAGGACACCGGTACTTTATCCGTCTTAATTCAGTGAATGCTGGCGAGCTAGCTCCTGCAACGCTTCGTTGGCGCCAGTCCGCATACTTCGGTATGCTTCTTTCCTCTGCCTTGTATTGCAAAAAATAGCCTCGCCATGTTTTAGGACTGACAAGTACCGGGCAGGCGCTAAAGTGGGGATTTTTTATGGAAATGTGGAAAAGAAATTTGTTTATTTGTTGGCTGGGCGCGTTTGCAACGTCTTCAGCCTTAAGTCAGGTGGCACCGATCCTGCCTTTATATATTGATCATTTAGGAGTGCACGCCACGGCGGATATTGAGCTGTGGTCAGGGATCGCCTTTGGCTGCACGACGCTGGCCCTGGGGCTGGTCTCGCCACTCTGGGGCAAACTGGCCGATCAATATGGCCGTAAGCCCATGCTGCTTAGGGCAAGTCTGGGCATGGCCATTATTGTTAGTTGTATGGGTTTTGTGCAAAACGTTTACGAACTGGTAGGTCTGCGGCTGCTGCTGGGGACGATTGCCGGTTTTAATTCGGGTGCGATCACACTGATTGCCACTCAAACGCCGAAGGAGCGAGCCGGCTGGGCGCTGGGGACACTTTCTACCGGTGTGGTGGGCGGCACGCTGTTAGGGCCTTTGCTGGGCGGTTACTTAGCGGAAGCGACAGGCTTCCGGAACATGTTTTTTGTGATGGGAGCCTTGCTGCTGCTGGCCTTCGCGTTAACCCTGTTCTTTGTGAAAGAAAAGGTTGTGACCAATAAAAAAGAGGTGCTCAGTTTCCAGGAGGTTTGGCAGAAGCTGCCCGATCAGCGGCTCTTGCTGTCCATGTTCTTTACCACCTTTGTGCTGCAGGTGGCGCTATTTTCCATTGAACCGATTATTACTGTCTATATTGACACGCTGTCGCCCGGTAATGATCACCTGGCGGTCATTGCCGGCCTGGTCTTTGCGGCGTCAGGGATGGCCAGCATACTGGCGGCTTCCTCACTGGGCAAGCTCTCCGACCGGATTGGCGCTCACAAGGTTATTCTAGTGGCGTTAATTGCGGCGGGTTGTTTATTTGTGCCCCAGGCACTGGTTAAAAATGAATGGCAGCTTATGATGCTGCGCTTTTTGCTGGGGATCGCCACGGCCGCGTTGATGCCGTCGATCAATACGCTCTTAAAGCAGAGTATTCCCGATGAAATTGCCGGACGGGTATTTGGCTACAATCAGGCGGCCCAGTTTTTCGGAACCTTTACCGGCGCGTTGGCCGGGGGACAGATTGCCGCCCATTTCGGAATTTACTATGTGTTTTATTTGACCAGCGCCTTGTTGCTGATAAATGCCGTTTGGGTGTACCATACTGTTTTCAAACGGGTTTCGGAGGAACTGACGGCGGTACCCAATCACTAGGGAATATGTATTGACTGAGAGAAGCACTGTGAGCCGGTCTCGCCACCGGTTCACAGTGCTTTCTTTGCTTTAACGGCAGGATTCTGCCTTTTGCCACAGAACTTGTAAACATAAACAAAAGGCTGTTGGCTTAGAATATTGTCAGAGATATATTTCCTGACCTTATTCGTTGCGGTAAAATGTGGCCGGAGCGGTGTATCCGGCTGGGAAATGGGGTTGAACGATGAGAAAATTAGTTGTTATCATGTTAAGCATTGTGTTTATGCTGGCGCTGACCGGCTGCGGAACGGGACCAGGCGGCGGCACCGGAGAGCAGGCGGGCCAGACGCTTACGGTAGGACTTATGCCGGACGTGGATTCTATCCCGTTTATCATTGCGCAGGAAAAGGGCTTTTTCAAGGAAGAAGGCGTGAATGTCACGCTCAAATCGTTTAAAAGTGCTGTCGACCGGGACAGTGCCTTGCAGAGCGGCAATCTGGACGGGGCGATTTCCGACGTGCTGGCTGAGGCATTTGCCAAGGACGGCGGTTTTGATACGGTGATTACTTCGGCCACCACAGGCAATTACAAACTGGTGGCCGGCAAGGGCGAAGCCGTGACGGCCCTGCAGGACCTAAAGGGAAAAGATGTGGCGATTTCCAAAAACACCATTATCGAGTATGTGACCGATACGATCGGCACCAAGGGTGGACTGGCCGCCGATGATATGAACAAGGTCATTGTGCCGCAAATTCCGGCGCGGCTGGAAATGCTGCAAAATGGCAAAATCGCTGCCGCCACCCTGCCCGACCCATTGGCAACGCTGGCCGTGAAAAGTGGGGCCAGGCTGGTAAGCAGTTCGGAACAACTGGGCATTAATCCGGGCGTTATGCTCTTTACCAACAAGGCGACAGAAGCAAAAGCCAAGGAGATTGCCGCCATGTACCGGGCTTACAACAAGGCGATTGAGTATTTGGCAAAAGAACCCAGAGACAGCTATATTGATCTGGTGATTGAGAAAGCCGGCTTCCCGGCGGTGGTGAAAGATTCGCTGGAACTGCCGCAGTATAAAAAAGCCGCCGCTCCTGTTCCCGCCGATGTGGAGGCGGTTATTGCCTGGCTGCAGCAAAAGCAGTTGATCCAAAAGGGCTACTCCTATGAAGAACTGGTTAACGACCGGTTTGTCAGGTAACAGGTCATGCTTCGGATCAAAGAACTGACCGTCGGCTATACCTCACAGGAGGAAAACTATACGGCGCTGGCCGGAATCAATCTGGAGCTTGCTCCCGGTGAAACCTGTGCGATCATCGGTCCTTCCGGCTGCGGCAAGTCCACGCTCCTCAAGGTGCTGGCCGGCATTATTACCGATTTTACGGGACAGGTAGAAATGAACGGACAGCCTCTGCGGCCGGCCGAGCAGCAAATCGGGTTTATTCCGCAAAATTACGGCCTGTTGCCTTGGAAAAATGTCTATGAGAATATTTGTCTCGGGACGAAAATAAAAAAGCAAGCCCGGTCCGGCCAGGCCATACAGGAGGTCATCGGCCAACTGGGGCTTAGCGGACTGGAAAAACGCTATCCCGGCGAGCTAAGCGGCGGGCAGCAGCAGCGGGTATCGCTGGCCCGCAGCTTCTTGTTGCAGCCTGACTTATTGTTGATGGATGAACCTTTTTCCGCGTTGGACGCGATGACCAGGGAGGAAATTCAGCAAGTATTTCTTCATGTCTGGAAGACACACGCCGTTTCGACCTTTCTGGTCACCCATCATGTGGAGGAGGCTGTGTATTTGGGCAAAAAGATTGTCATTTTATCCGGCTGTCCCGGCCAGGTCAGTCAGGTGCTGGATAATCCCCTGTTCGGGCAGGAGGCGGTCCGCGAACAGGCTGAGTTTTTCCGGATGTGCCTGACTTTGCGTAAACTGATAAAAGAGGACTGGTCGCTATGAGGAGCAAAAGAGCAGGGCTGGGATATCTGTATGGGGTAGCGCTCTTTCTGATCATCTGGCAGGCTGTCGCCGCTTTGGTCAACCTGCCGATCATTCCTTATCCCGTGCTGGTGGCGGTCACGCTGATTAAAATTTTTGCGGCAAAAATTGCCGCCCACGGTTTTTACAGCCTGTGGCGTATTCTGGCGGGCGTTCTGCTGGCGGTGGCAGCCGGCATGCCTTTAGGGTTATGTATGGGCTATTTTTCCCGCTGGGACAGGACGTTATCGCCTCTGGTCTATCTGACCTATCCCATCCCGAAAATCGCCCTGCTGCCTGTTCTGATGCTGTTGTTTGGCCTGGGCGAGGCTTCGAAAATCCTGATGATTTTTTTAATCATTGTGTTCCAGGTGGTGGTGGCCGTACGGGATGGTGTAAAGAGCATTCCCAGGGAGACCTACTATCCGCTCTATTCGCTGGGCGCTAGGTTTGGTGCGGTGGCGCGGGACATTTTAGTTCCGGCGTCGCTGCCGCAGTTTTTCACCTCGCTGCGAGTGGCGATGGCGACAGCCGTTTCGGTGCTTTTTTTCACCGAGACCTTTGGCACGCAGTACGGCATGGGGTATTTTATTATGGACGCCTGGATGCGGGTGAATTATCTGGAAATGTACGCCGGCATTGTGGTGCTTAGTCTGATCGGGCTATTTTTGTTCGCCTTGATTGACTACTTAGAGCGCCGGTTATGCTATTGGCAATATAAATAGGCAGCGATGCTTTAGAGATTGGAAGCGACGGTACTGAAGACGAGTACCGTTTTTTTTTGCGGATAAGAATGGAAAGGGAGAGAGGTCCGCTTTAATAGCGGATAACTGCAAAAAAACGGGCTAATTTCTGGAATTATCGCAACGTAGCGGGATTGCTTGTTAATTAAAATCATATTAAGATTAATATTGTTCTGATTACTAATGTTAAAATTAGGCGGTGATAGAAGTGGTGCAAAAAAGTGAGCAGAAAACCTGGACCAAGATTATTATGGCGTTGTATTTGCTTACCTTCTTAGCCAAGGGGCCGGCTTATGGCAACAAAATGGCGGAGGAAATCAAACGGCGCACCCAGGGGGCGATTACACCCAATCCCAATGCGCTCTATCCGTTGCTGCGGATTATGGAGGAACGGAGCTATGTGGTGGGACACTGGGAAGATAACGATAAGCGCAGCAAACGTATTTATTCAATTACCGAGCAGGGCCGTGCTTATATTCCCGAGCTGGTGAAAAAGGTGACTGCACGATTGAACGAAGTAGAACGGAACATACAAATTATTCGAAATGATTTACTGTAATTAGGGAGAGTGGACAATGGGTCAGGCAACAAATAGACTAAGTAAACGAACAATGGGAGTGATCGTCGGGCTGATTGTTTTAATTGCTGTCAGCGGCGGCGTATGGTGGTGGATTCGCAGCAGCCGGATTGTCTCGACAGACGATGCCCGGGTGAAAGGGACAATTGTCAATATCAGTGCCAAAGTGACCGGCAGAGTGGAAAAACTGCTGGTGCAGGAGGGGGATGCCGTAACAGCCGGCCAGGTGATTGCCACCATTGAACAACGGGAATTCCAGGCACAACTGGAGCAGGCGCAGGCTGCTCTGGCGGCAGCGCAGGCCAAACTGGCGCTGGCCGAGGCCGGCAACCGGCCGCAGGAAATTGCCGAAGCCGGTGCTTCGGTGACGCAAGCGCAGGCGACGATGGAAAATGCCCGGAAGGAATATGAACGGGTGGAAGCGCTCTATCGTCAGGGCGGTATTTCAGCCCAGCAGCGGGATGCGGCGAAAACGGCCTGGGAGGTAGCCAAGGCCCAGTATGAGGCGGCCCAGAACTCTTACAGTGTGACTAACGAAGGGTCCCGGCCGGAAGATATAAAAATGCTGCAGGCCCAGGTACAGCAAGCCCAGGCGGCGGTAAAAAGTGCCCAGGTGCAACTGGATGATACGGTCATTAAAGCACCGGTCAGCGGCACACTGGCCTTAAAGTCGGTGGAAGACGGCGAAGTGGTATCCTCCGGACAGCCGCTGGTAAGCATAGCCAATCTGTCGGATGTCTGGGTTGCCGCTAATATTGAGGAAACCTATATCGGCAAGGTCAAGGCCGGCCAGGAGGTCAGCTTTACGATAGACGCCTATCCGGGCAAAACCTTTACCGGCAAGGTGAAGGAAGTAGGACCGGCGGCCGGGTCGCAGTTCGCGCTGCTGCCTAACGAGAATACTTCGGGAAACTTTACGAAAGTGACACAGCGGCTGCCGATAAAAATTCAGGCTGAAAATGCGGCGGATGGAGAATTAAAACCGGGCATGTCGGCGATCATTGAAATTCATGTGCGCTAACCGGGAGAAGGTAAAACAGTTATGATGAAAAAATACTCCGTCTTATTTGCCGTATGCCTGGGGACGGTGCTCAGTGCTTATGTCAGCAGTTGTGTCAATATTGCCCTGCCGAATATGATGCAGGAACTGAATTTTAATATGGACTCTATTGTGTGGGTTTCGTTGAGCTATCTCTTGCCCTATGGCTCCACCCTGCCGCTGACGGGAAAACTGGGCGACCAGTTTGGCACAAAAGAGACCTACATCGCGGGAATGACGATTTTTACTATAGCGTCGCTGCTGTGCGGCGTTGCCTCCAATTCCACCTTTATGGTTATCGTACGGGTCATTCAGGGGGTGGGAGCCGGCATGCTGCTGCCCAACGCGATGGCTATTGTGGCGGCCACCTTTGAACCTTATGAACGGGGGCAGGCGCTGGGCATCTGGAGTGCCATGGCGGCAGCCGGCAGCGCGATGGGACCAACCATCGGCGGCTATTTGATCGAACATTTTAGTTGGCGGTCCATCTTTTTTTCGGTGGTTCCCCTGTGTATTATTTGCATTATGCTGGCTTTTCTCATTATTCCAAAATTTGAGCGAAATCAAAAGGCGGGGGCCGATTATCTTGGCGCAGGCTTTTTGATTCTCAGCATCAGTTCACTGCTGATTGCGCTTAATCAGGGACAGAAGGAAGGCTGGGATTCTTTATATATTGTTTCGCTGTTCTATACGGCTGGTGCCGCCATGGTGCTGTTTATCATGGTCGAGCTATATGTAAAACAGCCGATGATTGAGCTGACGCTGTTTAGAAACAAAAATTTTGCCATTGCCAATATCATCGGATTTTTATCCTTTGTCGCCATGTATGGCGCGATGTTTTTGCTGCCCTTCTTTTTAAAGACCATCTTAAATTACAGTTCCATGACGGCAGGCATTATGCTGCTGCCCATGACGGCCACCATGGTGGTGTTTGCCCCGGTCGGCGGTCGGCTGGCCGACCGCTTCGGGTCGCGGCTGCCTACCGCTTGCGGCATTTTGCTCATCTCGTTGGCCATTTATCTGTTGAGTCAGATCAATCCTGATTTTTCGTCCCGGAACTTTTTCATCCGTCTGGTTATGCTGGGGATTGGTCTGGGTTTTACCATGTCGCCGTTAAGCAACTGTGCCATTGCGTCGTTGCCTAAGGACAAGATCGGGGTCGGGTCGGGCGTATTTAATCTGGCTAAAATTATCGGTGGCAGTATTGGCGTTGTCTTTGTTGAAACTTTGCTGACCAACCGGGAAATCCATCATTCCCAGGTATTGAACGCCTATCTGAATCCGGCGGTCCGGTCGACGCAGGAACTGTATAGCCTGCTGCGGACGTTATGGGGCGATAAGGGGATGGATAACCAACTGCTATCCGAGGCCTTGCACGGCTGGAGCACCGGACGGGGACTCCTGCCGGAGCAGTACGCCCAATTCAAACTGTTACTGGGACAAATGCTGCAGCAACATGCCAGCGTATTGTCTTTTGAAGATGTGTTTTTTGCCTTGTCCCTTCTTTGTTTGTGCGGGGCGTTCTTTTCTTTCTTTATTACAGGTCGCCGGGCTGAAGCTGATTAGAGTTGTAGCCGGTGGTGAAAACAGGGCATATACTGGCAGTGAACCGCTGCCGTAACGGCCGGTTGAAGTACGGATGGAGGATGTGATGGTTGTGGCCGTGGCAAGCGATATTAACGACGTGCTAAGAGTGTTTGTTTTTGGTAATTTGAGCAGCATTGTCAACAATGAACCGGTGGTGGTGCCGGCCGGCATCGACATTCTCCTGCAGGTTAATGTTTTGAACAATATGGGAGCGCTGGGACTGCCGCCGGATATTGCACAAATCACCGAAAATTACTTTGTCGCCGGCGCCGGCAGCCAGATAACGGCTACTTGAGTATTGGTGGAAAATCTGGTATGATAAACAAAAAAATAAGACGATATATCTTCGGGGCAGGGTGAAATTCCCAACCGGTGGTAAGCAGTTTTCGCTGCAAGCCCACGAGCCGTAATACTATTCTTCTATAAAGCGTGATGGTTTTAATGGGAGAGTAGTATAAGGCAGACTTGGTGTGATTCCAAGGCCGACAGTACAGTCTGGATGAAAGAAGATAAAAGAGGATCTTTTCAGCCCGGAGATTTTCCGGGCTTTTGCTTTTCCCGGATAGAGGGAGGACTTGTAATGTATAAGACGCAGTATCTGGCAAAGATCGGTCTATTGGCAGCGGTGGCTACTTTGCTGATGTTTTTTGAAGTGCCTGTTCCGATGCTGCCGGCCTTTTTGAAATTGGATATCAGTGAACTGCCGGCGGTCATTGCCGTTTTTTCCCTGGGACCGGTGGCCGGTGTGCTGGTCGATTTGATCAAAAATATGCTCCACATAGCAGGAACCCAGACGGCCGGCATCGGCGAACTGGCCAATTTTCTGGTGGGCGTAGCCTTCTTAGTCCCCGCCGGACTGGTTTATCGCCGGCATAGCTGCTACCAGGGAGCGCTTCTGGCGTTGACGGCCGGCTCGGTAACCATGGTGGCGGCGGCTTCGCTGCTTAACTATTTTGTCTTGATCCCGCTATATCAGGCGGTGCTGCATTTCCCGCTGGAACAAGTCATCGCCATGGGATCGGCGGCCAATCCGCATATTGTTGATTTAAAAACCTTTGTTACCTTGGCGATTGCGCCGTTTAACGCCATTAAGGGCCTTGTGATTGCCGTATTTACCCTGCTGCTTTACCGTAAGGTATTGCCGCTGCTGCATGAAGGCTAGCCACAGGCCGTTGACTTAGAGTAAGGGGTTGTATCATTTGTTTAAGGAATATTTACAGAAACACAGCGTCCTGGCCGACGGGGCGATGGGAACCTACTATGCGGCGCTCACCGGCCGTGACACCGCCTTCTCCGAACTGGCCAATCTGACCGAACCGGCTCAGATTCAAGCTATCTATTGCCAATATATCGAGGCCGGTGCCAGGCTGATCCGGACCAATACATTTTCTGCCAATTCTTTTTCGCTGCAATTGCCGCAGGAAGAAGTGAAAGAAATCATCAAGGCCGGCTATCATATTGCCCGGCAGGCAGCCGCCGGGAAGAACGTCTGGGTGGCGGCCGATATCGGTCCGGTACCCGAAATTATTTCCGGAACAGCCGAAGGGGATCGCAGCCGGATTTTAGCGGAATATCTGTTCCTGGCCGATACTTTTTTGGCGGAAGGTGTTGACCTGTTTGTCTTTGAGACCTTCAGCAGCACCGACTATCTGGCCGAGGTGGCCGCTCATATCAAGCGGCAGCGGCCGGAGGCCTTTATCTGGGCCCAGTTTGCCACTACGCCGGACGGCTTTACCCGCCGGGGCATCAGTAACGAACGGATTGTCCGGGAGGTTAAGCAGATTGCCGCTATTGACGCCTACGGGTTTAACTGCGGTGTTGGGCCGACGCATTTATATAATGCGCTGAAAAACCTGACCGGACGCGACCGCGGCGATATTGTCTCAGTCCTGCCTAATGCCGGCTATCCGGAGATTGTCAATGAACGTACGGTGTATGCTCAGAATCCCGATTACTTTGCCGAAGTTATGGAACAAATCAGCGCTTTGGGCGTACGGATTTTAGGCGGCTGCTGCGGTACAACGCCGGAACATATTAGAAAGACGGCTCAGCGACTGAATCAGTCGGCCGTTTCGCCGGTGGAAGACAGACCGGTGACGGTGCGGGAGGTGCTTCCGGTCAAGGCCGCGCCTAACCAGTTGCGTGACAAACTGTCGCACGGCGAATTCGTAGTTGCCGTGGAGCTGGACCCGCCCTTTGATACCTCGGTTGATAAAATTTTGCATAACGCCCACCTTTGCCGTCAGGCCGGAGTTGATCTAATCACCGTAGCCGACTCCCCCATGGCCAAAGCCAGGGTGGATTCGGTGATGCTGGCCGCCAAAATCCAGCGCGAGGCAGGCATTGCCACGATGCCCCATATCTGTTGCCGGGATAAAAATGTCAACGCTCTAAAATCCAGTCTGCTGGCCGGCCATATTGAAAACCTGCGCAATGTACTGGCGGTTACAGGCGATGCTATTGCCAGTGCCGACAAAAACGAAATAAAAAGCGTGTTCAACCGGACTTCCCTTAGCTTTATGGAATTGATCGCTGAAATGAACTGTGAGCTGTTTAAAGATGATCCGTTTTATGTCGGCGGAGCGCTCAATTTGAATGTAGCTAATAAGCGGGTTGAACTGGGCAGGATGGCCAAAAAGGCTGAACGGGGCGCTGCCTTTTTTTTGACGCAGCCAATTTTCGTCGATGAAGTCATTGACTTTTTGCCGGAGGTTAAGCGGGCCGGCGCTACGAAAATCCTGGGCGGCATTATGCCGCTGGTCAGCTACCGGAATGCCATGTTTTTAAATAACGAGATTCCGGGTATTTCCATACCGGAAGAGCATATCCGGCGGTTTGATCCGGCCATGGACCGCGCCCAGGCTGAGGCGGTGGGCATTCAACTGGCGGTGGAGCTTGCCCGGAAAATTAAGCCTTTCGTCGATGGCTTCTACTTTATCACCCCTTTTAACCGGGTAGATATGGTACTTAACATATTACGACAGGTAATGTGAGGGATTTATTGTTTTTCTTACTACATACCGTTTACATTTAGCGGAAAACGCAATATAATTTATAATCATAAACGATATAGTAGAAGAAATATTAGCCGTTATTGAGAGATGATAGCGATATTTGGGGTGTTAGGTGTGACTAAAAAAGAAAATAAGGAAAGCAAGCTAACTTATAAAATTAAGAAAATGGACCCTGCCGCAGAGCCGCCGGTGGAGACGGTGGATGCTTTTAATACGTTTATCTATCAATGTCAGCAGGAAAAAACTCAAAATAAGAAAAAACAGGACGAATAAAACGATATGGCTGAACCCTGGTGGTGTTCAGCCATATCGTTTATCTTAGTTTATTTTGCTTAATAACCATGTCCCGGTTAGGAAAGGTAGGAGCAGCAATAGTCGGTTACTTGGGTAACTTTCAGGCGGAAGCTGGAATTGGCCGGCACCTGGAAGGTTGTATTGGCGGTAACCTGTTTCCACTCGGTTTCGCCGGGCAGCAGAACGGTCAGTTCACCGGCCAGGATTTCCATGACTTCGGCCGCCGCCGTGCCAAATTCATATTCGCCAGGCAGCATGATGCCCAGCGTTTTTTTTGTGCCGTCGGCAAATAAAACGGTGCGGCTGGTTACGTTGCCGTCAAAATAGATGTTGGCCTTTTTTACTATGGTCACTTGGTTAAACTCACTCATAATCAGGATCCTCCTTAACGGATATAATGATATAACAGACATATGCTACAAAGATTATAGGTCAAGGGAAAAATTCCTGCTGCCGGCCGCTGGTTGGCGCTGGTATTTTTTATTGACAGGGTAACGTTCTCGCGGTAAAATAGATAACAACAAAATAAAACGTAAGCTCTTATCCAGAGTGGTCGAGGGACTGGCCCGATGACACCCGGCAACCCGCAGCAATGCAGTGGTGCTAATTCCAGCAGGAGAAATCCTGAAAGATAAGAGGAAAGTATAAAACCCTTTCCTCGAAAGGGTTTTTTTGTATGCTGTAAAGGGCAGACTGCCTGTGCGGATGAGCTGAAAACTGTGCACGGCGGCTTAGAACCCACTTAGGCTGGGTGGCTTACGTTTAGTGTTTGCCCGGCAGGGCAGGAAGGATGACTGTATAGATGGTTAAACAGGCAGCGGCGAAAAAAGAAACGCAAGAGCCTTACGGCAAAGCCCGTAAGGAAGGGGTTAGTGAGGTAAACATCACAATCCGGAACGGTAATGTCATCAAGTTTGAGCACACGATTCGATTTTTAGAGGAGGAGTGCATGTATGGCGATGGAATCTAATAGAAAATCGCAGATCAACCGGACCAGCATGCGAATGCGGGGTTCGGTTTTTTTATGCCCGGCGTTTCTATTCTTTGCCACTGGAGAAGAACCATTTAGTTTACAGAATAAGTTGTCAATAAAATAAAAATATGATATGATTTGACTGACTAGTCGGTCATAAAATAGTGCAAAGGAGCAAGAAAAATGGCAAAGCAAAGGGTTTGGAAGAATTATTTGGTTGCAGCGCTTAGCAGCAGTGTTATGATGCTGTCTGCCACCACTGCATTCGCGGATTCAACTGAACTCTCTTTAGATGACAGTATTGCGATGGCCTTACAGAATAACCCTTCCATAAAGATGGCCGTAAAAGATCAGGAAAAAGCCGGTTATGGAATCGATCAAGCCAAAGCAGGCAAAATGCCATCTCTGAGTTTAGGTACGTCCGGAACACACGGCGACACCACTGCCGGACAGGTGGGCGACAGCTTTAGTACATCTTTGAAACTGAGCATGCCGTTATACACAGGCGGCAAGCTGGAAAGTACGATTGATCAGGCTAAAATTAATGCCGAATCGGCGCAGCAAGGCGTAGTCAAGGCCCAGGAAGAGCTGCGGCTGGACGCGGCTAATGCTTACTATACCGTACTGCAATCGCAAAATCTGGTCCAGGTGAATGAAGAAACCGTGACCAGCCTGGAGGAGCACTTAAAAACGGTACAAGCTCAATATGAGGTTGGTACGGTAGCCAAGGCGGACGTATTGCGTTCGGAAGTGGAACTGGCCAATGCCAAGCAAAATCTTACGAAAGCTAAAAATAATTACGATGTAGCCGTTTCCAGTCTGAATAATATTATCGGCGCACCGCTGGCCACCGAGCATGTGTACAAGGACAGCCTACAATATGCGCCCTACGACACATCGCTGGATGACAGTATCGCCATGGCTCTGGCTAAACGGCCGGAGATCATTCAATCGCAGTACAATATAGCTGCCAGCAAAGCCGGGGTTGAGATTGCCAAAAGCGGCAACAGACCTACGGTCAGCATGAGCGGCAGCCAGGGCTGGAGTGGTTCGGATTTCCCCGGCGACAATAAAAACTGGTCGGTCGGCGTAGCCGCCAACTGGAATGTGTTTGACTCGGGACTGACCAATGCGCAGGTTAAGGGTGCCCAGGCGGCTCTGGACAAAGCCGAGGAACAGGATGCCCAAACCCGCAGCAGCATCGAACTGGAAGTGCGGCAAAACTACTCGTCCATGCAGGAGGCCAAAGAGCGGATTGATACTTCGCAGGTAGCGGTCAACAAAGCAGAGGAAGATTTAAGTATTGCCAAAGTGAAATACGGTGCCGGTGCCGGAACCAACCTTGACGTCATTGACGCCCAGGTGGCGCTGACCCAGGCGAAGACCAACTATACGCAAGCTCTGTATGATTATAACGTAAACAAGGCCAAGGTTATTAAAGCCGTTGCCCTGCAAGCCGGCAACTAATACCTTGCCAGTTTTTGTCTTGAAAAAAGAGAAGTCACCGGCCATAGGACGCGGGGCTTCTCTTTTACATATCGGCCAGCCCGCCGTAGCGGGAGCAGCAAGGGTGCCAGGATTTTTATCCGGCTCCTTATTGTAGCGTTCCTTTTTCCCGTTCCCGCCGGACAATGGTGTCCAGAATTTCGGCCGCTTTGGCGATGACCTTCTGGCATTTCAATTCCGGCGTGCGGTGCTTATCCTTTAAGGGCGTACAGTGAATATCGCCCATTTCCTGCTCATAGGCGGTAAACAGCTCCTGGGATAAATCTTTAATGACCGGACTGGCATGGGCATTGTTTTTTACGAACAAATGGCTCAGCACCATGATCGATGCCGTCAGGGCACCGCAGACGCTGCCGATGGCCATGCCGCCGCCAAAGCCGGCGGAAAGTTTAAGCGCCTCCGGACTCAAGCCAAGATGGTACGCCTCATTGGCACCGTATAAAATTTTTTCCGCACAGTTCAGGTCCTCTTTATTACCAAAGCCCGCTTCGATTAAATCCTGCAGCATAAGAATGCCTCCTTTTTATTGTCTAATCTTATTAAGGGCATTCTAGCCGGCGACACTGTTTTCCTACCGCCCGGTACTCTGCGTCATCTAAATACATGGATATCGGGCAGCCTTTTTTCGCCCCGTTTCGTTGTCGTCGCCTTACCTATGTCCGATAGGTGCGGCTCCTCCGCCTTGCAGGACAAAAAAATCCTTGCCATTTTATCGAATGATTTAGTGACTCAGAGTAGGAACTATTTTCTTTGACAGGTTTATGGATCTCGCGCTAAAATGAAAAAAGCATTGTAAAAGAAGACAGGAGTTTGGTGAATGAGCGTATTAACTGTTGAAAATGTTACCCATGGTTTTGGGGCCCGGCAAATTTTGGCGAATGCTTCTTTCCGGCTGTTAAAGGGAGAGCATGTCGGGCTGATCGGGGCCAATGGAGAAGGAAAATCCAGCTTTTTAAATATTATTACCGGCCAGCTTACACCCGATGAAGGCAAGGTGGAGTGGTCCAACCGGGTGACGGTGGGCTATCTGGACCAGCATGCCGTGTTGGTAAAGGGAAAAACCATCCGCGATATTCTGCGTGAAGCTTTCCAGGGCATGTTCGATCTGGAGGCGGAGATGCTGGGCCTGTATGACAAAATGGGTGAAGCCTCGCCGGAGGAATTGGACAAAATGATGGCCGATGTCGGCGAGATTCAGGACATGCTGGAGCATGGCGGCTTTTATATGATCGACGCTAAAATTGAAGAGGTGGCCAACGGGCTGGGGCTGGGTGATATCGGCCTGGACCGGGACGTCACCGATTTGAGCGGTGGTCAGCGGACCAAGGTGCTGCTCACCAAATTGCTGCTTACCAATCCGACCATTCTGATTCTGGACGAGCCGACCAACTATCTGGATGTTGATCACATTGAATGGCTGAAGCGGTATTTGAAAAATTATGAGAACAGCTTTATTTTAGTATCCCATGATATTCCGTTCCTTAATGAAGTGGTCAACGTGATTTATCATGTGGAAAATACCGTATTGACCCGCTATACCGGCGATTATGAGCAGTTCCAGCAGATGTATGCCATGAAGAAAAGCCAGGAGCAGAAGGCGTATGAACGGCAGCAGCAGGAAGTGGAGCGGATGGAGGATTTCATCGCCCGCAATAAAGCGCGGGTGGCCACCCGCGGCATGGCCAACAGCCGGCAGAAACGGCTGGACAAGATGGAAATGCTGGAGAAGCCGCGGGAAAAACCCAAGCCTTCTTTTCAATTCCGGGAAGCCCGGACGCCGGGACGGTTTATTGTGGAAGCCGCCGGTCTGGTGCTTGGCTATGACGAGCCGTTAACCCGGCCTGTCGACATTACCCTGGAACGGGGCCAGAAGGTAGCCATCCGGGGCGTAAACGGACTGGGCAAATCCACTCTGTTAAAGACGCTGCTGGGGCAAATCCCGCCCATTGCCGGCAAGGTGGAGCTGGGGGACTATCTCTTTCCCGGCTACTTTGAGCAGGAATCCAGCCGAAACAACACCAATACGGCGATGGAGGAAGTATGGAACGAGTACCCCGGTATGACCAACTTTGAAGTACGGGCTGCGCTGGCCCGCTGCGGTCTGACCAATGAGCACATTACCAGTCAGATGATGGTGCTTAGCGGTGGCGAGAGCGCCAAGGTGCGGCTCTGCAAGCTGATGCTGAAAGAGGTAAACTGGCTGGTGCTGGACGAACCGACCAACCATTTGGATGTGGAGGCCAAAGCGGAATTGAAAAAGGCAATTAAGGAATTTAAAGGGACAGTGCTGCTGGTATCGCACGAACCTGACTTTTATGAGGATTGGGTTACCCATGTATGGAACGTGGAGGACTGGACTACGAAAATAGTCTAGGTAACCACTGATTAAATGAACCTGTCGGGCTGGCGAGAGATTTTTTCGTCTGGCAAGGAAGAAAAACCGCAGGAATAGCGGCCCCTATTTCAAGGTTTTGCTGATGCAGCCAGGCGGAAAAAGCTCCGTCAGGACGCGCAGTGTGAATTAATCAGCGGTTACCTAGGAAACTAATGATCTTGGACATACCTGCCGGCACCGGCAGGTATGTTTTTTTATCGGAGAGCTGCCTGCCAGGTGAGCCGCTGTTAAGGTCCACAGATGGAGGCATTTGTGTATCGGAGGGATAAAAGACAAGTTATTGCATATATATGTGATAGCATACTTTACAGAGTGGCTTTACCCGGCAACTATGCTGTTGATCTGATCGGCTGCTTTACAAAACATATACACGATTGTCTCGGTTTGGTTTTTTTTACAGCCATAACGTGCGTTCCGAAGAGACATAACCAAAAAAAGTATATAGCCAAGAGAAGAATTTTGTGCTAAAATTTATGTTAGATGCGGTTAATAGGATACTAAGGGCAGCGTTGCCACTGGAGCGAAGGTTTAAAAGCTTTGGTGGCTTTTTTTGCCAAAAAAGGGGTGATAGACAAGGTGATCGTATTAGAAAACATACATAAATACTTTGGTTCCTTACATGTACTAAAAGGAGTCAACCTCACTGTTCAGTCGGGAGAAAAGGTGGTTATCATCGGACCCAGTGGATCGGGAAAAAGTACGCTGATCCGGTGTATGAACCTCTTAGAGATGCCTACCGAGGGCAAGGTTGTCGTTGATGAGGTGCAGATGAATGCGCCGAAAGCTCCGGTACCGGCTCTTCGTCAGTCCATCGGGATGGTGTTTCAGCAATTTAACCTGTATCCGCATAAAACCGTCCTGGAAAATTTGACGCTGGCACCAGTCAAAATCAAGGGTGTGCCGCTGGAGGAAGCTGTTACTTCGGGGCTCAAGTATCTGGAACGGGTTGGACTGCAAGACAAGGCCAACGCTTATCCGGCCCAATTGTCGGGCGGACAGCAGCAGCGGGTGGCCATTGCCCGGGCGCTCAACATGCATCCGAAAATCATGTTGTTCGATGAGCCGACTTCGGCGCTGGACCCCGAAATGATTCAGGAAGTACTGGATGTTATGGTTGGTTTGGCCGGGGAGGGAATTACCATGGTGGTGGTGACACACGAAATGGGCTTTGCCCGTAAAGTGGCGGACCGTGTCATCTTTATGGATCAAGGGCAGATATTGGAAGAGGGGACGCCGGAACACTTCTTTATCAACCCGACCCATGAACGCACCAAGCTGTTCCTTAGCCGGATTAATCATTAATTGAGTATAGAGCAAAGTAGAGGAGGAGTTATTGTGAAAAAGTGGTTTTCTCTTGTAGCTTTACTGGCTGTCATGGCTATGGCCCTGGCCGGCTGCGGCAGCAGCGCTCCGTCATCAACATCGGCAGGTGGCGACGCATCGGATATCAAAGCAATTAAGGAACGGGGCGTGTTGAAGGTCGGCGTTAAGGTGGATGTTCCGAAATTTGGCTTTAAAGATCCGCAGACCGGCAAGATTGACGGTATGGAAATCGATCTGGCCAGAAGCATCGCTAAAAAGATTCTCGGCGATGAAAATAAAGTGGAGGTACAGGCTGTAACGGCCAAGACCCGCGGACCGCTCTTAGATAACGGCGAAGTGGATCTGGTTATCGCTACCTTTACCGTTACCGACGAACGCAAACAAAGTTATAATTTCTCCGAACCATACTTTACCGACGGTGTTGCCCTGATGGTTAAGAAGGACTCGGGCATAACCAGTCTGAAAGATCTGAACGGCAAGAAAATTGGTGTAGCCCAAAGTGCAACCAGCAAAAAAGCGTTAGTGGACGAAGTGAATAAATTGGGAATTAAAGTGGACTTCCTGGAATTCGGAACCTATCCGGAAATCAAAACCGCCTTGGATTCCGGCCGTGTAGATTGTTTCTCGGTGGATGGAGCAATTCTGTATGGCTATCTGGATGACTCTACTGTGATTTTACCGGATCGTTACAGTCCGCAAGAATACGGGATCGCCTCCAAAAAATCCAACACCAGCCTGGCTAAACTGGTCGATGATACGGTTGCCGAAATGCAAAAATCCGGCGACATGGATAAGCTGATCAAAAAATGGGGTCTTAAATAGTGACCGGACCTTTCGCATGGTTTAAGTGGGTAGCCGTATTTCAGGAATGGCCGGTTTTTGCCGAAGGTTTTGTAACAACTTTGGTATTATCGGCGTTAGCACTCAGCCTGGCTATCATACTGGGAATTGTGCTGGGGGTCATGGGAACCTCGCACTATAAATCAATGCGGACGATCAACCGGGCTTATGTGGAGTTTATTCAAAATACTCCGTTGGTTATTCAAATATTCTTCCTGTATCATGGCCTGCCTCATGTGGGCATTATGCTTCCGGTTTTCTCGGTAGGGGTTTTGGGGGTCGGCATTTACCATGGCGCTTATATTGCCGAGGTTGTGCGGGCCGGCATCCAGTCCATCCCGCGGGGGCAGCATGAGGCCGCCTATTCCCAGGGGTTCTCGTACTGGAGTGCTATGCGCCACATTGTACTGCCTCAGGCTAAGCGGATGGCTTTGCCGCCGCTTACCAATCAGGCGGTGAGCTTGATAAAAAATACGTCCGTTATGGCAATGGTCGCCGGCGGCGATCTGATGTATCATGCCGATTCCTGGGCCAGTACCAATCTGTATTATGGGCCGGCCTATGTGGTTACAGGCATTCTTTACTGGATTATCTGTTATCCGCTGGCCCGTTACGCCCGGGAGATGGAACGTAAGCTGGAGGTGTCGTTATGATCAGTGAACTGCTTCAGCCTGAACTCTTCCTGTTCCTTGGCGCCGGGCTTATGACTACCCTGTATATTGCTGTGGCATCTATTGTGCTCAGCATGATTGCCGGGACCATTCTGGGGATTGCCCGGTTTTCCGGTCACCGGCTGTTTGCTCCCGCGGCGGCCCTGTATATTGAAAGCGTGCGCAATACGCCGCTATTGCTGTTCATTTTGGCTGTCCGGTTTATGACGCCCTTGCCGCCGGTGCAGGCCGGTGTGGCGGCCATGACCATTTTTACGGCGTCGATCGTGGCCGAGATTGTTCGGGGCGGCTTGAATTCCATCCATAAGGGACAGTGGGAAGCGGCCCGTTCGCAGGGCTTCGGCTATTGGCAGACGCTGCGGTATATTGTATTGCCGCAGGCGCTGCGCAACATGATTCCGCCACTGGTTTCGCAATGCACTACGGTCATTAAGGATACTTCCTTTGTCTGGGCAGTGGGCATTGAGGATTTGACCGGCAAGGGGATGATCATCATGGGCAAATACGGGACATCGGCGCAGGTGTTTTGTATCTTTGGGATGATCGCCTTGATCTATTTTGTTATGAATTACGCCCTATCCGGTTATGCCCGTGCCCAGCACCGGAAAATGGCACATCATAGCTATTAATGGTTGTTCTTCATTTACCTGTGGCACCGGCGACAATTGTTGCCAGTGCCGCAGGTTTTATTATATATTTATACAAGGAGGAGCGTGGTTGTTAGCAGGAAAAGAACTCTCTATAAGGAATTAATGTTGTTAAGTGATACCACAGTTGACTCAAGGAGAGATACATATGACTGATGATCTGCGCGAACAGCAAAACGGTCTTTTGCCTGAAGACTATGCAACATCCGAAAAGATGCTGGCGGAAATTGTTGATTTAACTTATGACTGTCTGCTGTTGGTATCGGTGGAAACCGGTGGGATTGTCTATGCCAATAAGGCATGCCGCCGGTTATACGGTTACCGTTCCGAAGAGTTACTTGGCATGCCGATGCAGGAGATTGCCGCCAGGGACAGAAATTCTTTGGAACGGGAAATACAGCGGGTCATAAAAAAGTATCCGGGATCATACCAGTTTGAGACGACACATGGCACCAAGACAGGGCGGCAAGTCCCTGTGGAGATCATTTCCAAACTGGTGGTAATCGACGGGAAAAAATTTTTATTAAAACATATCAGGAATATCTCTAAGCAAAAGAAACTGCAGCTTGAAGCGGAGTTATTGATTCAAAAGCTGTCAAACCATGCTTATTACGACCAACTCACCGGGGCTCACAACCGGACTTATTTGTTCTCCGTCTTGCTGCCGAAGGTAGTCGCCTCGCAGCTGCAAGCCGGGATTTTGTTGATGGATATAAATAAGTTTAAGTTTATTAACGATACTTATGGACATCAGGCCGGTGACTACATACTGGCTGAATTTGCCCATACGGTGGAGGATTGCATTCGCAAGCAGGATAAATTGATCCGTTATGGCGGCGATGAATTTATTGTGGTTTTAATGAAATCGTCTTATGAAGAAGCGGTCAGCTCTGCCAGCCGGATCAAAAAGACCGTTGCGGACAGACAATTTATTTTTCAGGGGCAGCGGATAGAATGCACCGCCAGTGCCGGCATTGCGGCAGGAAAATTCAAAACGGAAAAAGATTTGGAAGTATGGATAAAGCAGGCCGATACGGCTCTTTATGAAGAAAAGCGGCATTTAACGGTAGTTGCCGGACAAGGGAGCGTCACATAGCCAAGAACGTCTGGATATAATCAGGTATATACTGGTCATAACTCTGTGGTGCCTTGGGCCACCTTCTGTTATGGCTGTTAGTGGTCTGCAAGCGGACCAGGGTTAGAAAGGAAATCTTTACAATGATTAGTAGAAAACAAGCTGTTTTATATTTGATGTTAACGGCCCTGCTTTGGAGCACCGGCGGAGTGATGATTAAGTGGGTGGACTGGAATCCCATGGCGGTAGCCGGGGTCAGAAGTCTGATTGCGGCAGTGGTCATGGGCATCGCCTTTCGAAAAGAAAAGCTTTCTTTTTCAAAAGCTCAGTGGGGCGGTGCGATTGCTTATTCGGCTACTGTCAGTCTGTTCGTTATAGCCACTAAGCTGACTACGGCGGCTAATGCGATTTTACTCCAGTATACAGCCCCGGTGTATGTGGCTTTATTAGGTGGCTGGCTGCTGGGTGAAAAAGCCACCCGCCGGGACTGGCTGACTATTGTGTTCGTATTTGGCGGCATGGCTTTCTTTTTTGCCGACAAGGTATCGGCAGGCGGCATGCTGGGCAACTTATGTGCCATTGGCAGCGGATTAAGCTTTAGCCTGATTTCCATATTTATGCGGATGCAGAAGGAAGGCTCACCGTATGGGTCGGTGCTGCTGGGCAATGGGCTTACTTTTTTGGTGAGTCTGCCGTTTCTGGGGAATATCTCCTTTACGTCACCTAATGTAGTGGCTATGCTGTTTTTGGGTGTTTTTCAGCTAGGGTTAGCCTATGTTCTTTATAGTCATGCCATCAAGCATGTCAATGCGCTGGAGGCGATCATTATTACAACACTGGAACCGATTCTCAATCCGGTGTGGGTCTTTTTCTTCATTGGCGAGGTGCCGGGCATGTTCGCCCTGATCGGCGGCGGTATTGTGGTAACAGCCATCGCTATGCGCAGCTATCTGGAAAAGGCCGCCGCTGAAAATTCAGTCGTGGCCGATAGCGATTAAGGCTGAATCGCTGGGGTTATTTTACAGAACAAAAATATAGAAGAGGCATTTGACAAAATGTTATTTTAGGTATATACTATCTTATGTCATTAAATGTAGTGACATTGGGGTGTCGCCAAGTTGGTAAGGCACGGGACTCTGACTCCCGCATTCCTAGGTTCGAGTCCTAGCACCCCAGCCAATGACTCACTAGCTCAACTGGCAGAGCAACTGACTCTTAATCAGTAGGTTCACGGTTCGATTCCGTGGTGGGTCACCAGTAAAACTCAGGTGTATTAAAGACGTTATTGTCTTGATACACCTTTTATTATTTTCTTTTTGCCAACATTTCTGTAACCTGCTGTTTATATGACAGCAGGTCTTCGGGAAGCGATTTGGTGTGGCAGGCTTTTGGTTTTTAACTACAAAATGTCTGCAGGGAATAGGGAATTGGTGACGAAGGCTTTGTAAAGATCAATAGGAGGGATTACCTTGCGTAAATGGAAATGGATTGTTGGGGTTATGATCGTCGCAGTGCTTGGCGGTTATGGCTTGTTTAGCATTAATCAGCCGCAGGCTGTGTCTGGCAAGCAACAAGCAGCACAATCGGGAACGGGAGTAACCATTGGCAAGGTAGCTCCCGCCTTTAAACTGGACAGTTTGGTGGGAAAGACGGTCGAGGTTGGCGGTGGCGGACAGATTTATGTAATTAATTTCTGGGCCAGTTGGTGTCCGCCCTGCCGGGCCGAGTTTCCTGAGTTGGTTCGCTTTGCTCATTCCTACAACGGCAAAGTGCAGTTTTATGCGGTTAATCTTCAGGAATCGAATGAGCAGGTCAGCGATTTTTTACAGCAGCAGGGTTATGAACTGCCGGTACTACTCGACCGGGATGGAACGGTCGCAAAGCTGTTTAAAGTGACAGCTATTCCGACTACGCTGGTGGTTGACTCGCAGGGCATTATCCGTTACCGCAAGAGTGGCGGGGTTACGTTCAGTGAATTGGAAACGGTTATAAAGGAACTGTAGGTGAAGGCATGGAACAGGTTACGTTGCTAAGTAGTTTTTTTGCCGGCCTGCTATCGTTTGCATCCCCTTGTGTATTGCCTTTGCTGCCGGCCTTTTCAGCGATGCTGGCGGGAACAGCTAACGGAGAGAAGATAAACTTTCGCCGGTTATATGTGAATGCTCTTTGCTTTTTTACAGGTTTTTCCTTGGTCTTTGTGCTTATGGGTGCGACGGCATCAATACTGGGACAATGGTTTTTTGATTACCAGGAAAAAATTCGACAAGCGGGAGCATTGGTGATTATCCTGATGGGTCTTCAACTGTCGGGAGTTATCCGGATTGCTTTGCTGGAACGGGAGTACCGGCCGTTTTTGTCCCGTCCTTTCCAGGGGCCGCTTGGCGCTCTGCTGCTGGGGATATCCTTTACCGCCGGCTGGACGCCCTGCATTGGACCGATTCTTACAACCATTTTACTATATGCCGGACAAACGGCCACGGTTGGCGCAGGGATAGCTTTGTTGCTGGCCTACGCTATGGGCTTTGTCCTGCCTTTTTTTCTGCTGGTTACTGTGTTAAGAAAGTATGCATTACGTGTACGGGGGCTGTATGAGTCGTTGCCTCTATTGCAGCGAATAGCAGGCTATCTGCTGATTTTGACCGGTATTCTAATCTGGCTGGATTGGGTTGAAAAAGGGATCGGCATTCTTTGGTCGTTTTTTTTATAACATGGAATTTGTATGATTTTCTATAGCCCGGCGTATTTTATAAAACTTTGATAATCCTGCGATACTATGGCGAAAATCGGGCGGTATACTGAAATTGCTCCAAGGTAATCCAGTACTCTTGAGCACTGCCTGGGAACGGAGAGAAGCCCTCCTGTTCGTAACTTCCGCAACCCAGGCGCCTCTAAGCCCCTGTCTTCTTACGAAGCGGGGCTTAGGGCGCATCTTCAACTATCCAAAATGTTCCCTGATGGCGCTTTTATGCCATGCTTCATTACAGTTTTTGAAAATAGGGGCGCTATTTCTGCAAAATTTCGCGAGCCCGTTAGGGTATAATTCGTTGACCCAAAGATCATTCCGTTAGTTTGAAGACACGTTCTAGCGTGCGAATATCGGCTTTGCCGCCAGTAACCTGCTTGGGGCAGGCGCATAGGATAAGGAGAGAAACGCTAATTGGCGGTGAAGGAGGTCGGGCTATGAGCGGGCAGGGCAGGTGGCGGTCACCCGGCGGTAGCTGGGTTTTTATTATCATCGTCCTTTTTCTTGCTTTTTCTTTACACGGAAACCAGGCAGCGTCAGGAATAACTTCCAGCGAAACGGACTGACGACGGCACCTTCCTTAGTGGAAGGTGATTTTTTTTACCTAAGATTATTAGAAAACGAAACGGTCTTGCTGATATAATAAAAGAATAGGCAGAATAAGGGAGGGTGTAAGGATGAAAGTATTATTGGTTAATGGGAGTCCCAAGGCACAGGGCTGTACCTACACGGCTTTGAGCGAAATCAGGAAAGAGCTGGAAGCCGCTAATGTTGAAACAGAGCTGATTCAGGTGGGAGTAAATCCAATCCGTGGCTGCACGGCCTGCGGCGGGTGTTCCAGAAATGATGCAGGAAAATGTGTGTTTCCCGATGGACCGGTAAATGAACTTATTGAAAAGGCCAAGCACGCCGATGGTTTCATCTTTGGTTCACCGGTTCATTACGCTGCGGCCTCCGGGCAGCTTACGTCCTTGCTGGATAGAGCCTTTTATGCGGGAAAAAGCGTATTCCGGTATAAACCCGGGGCAGCCATTGTAAGCTGTCGCCGTGGCGGCGCAACCGCCGCTTTTGAGCAATTGAACAAGTATTTTACCATTTCCAATATGCCGGTGGTTTCCTCGCAATACTGGAACATGGTGCATGGCAATACGCCGGAGGAAGTTCAGCAGGACCTGGAGGGGATGCAAACCATGCGGCTTTTGGGTAAAAATATGGCCTGGCTTTTGCATTCCCTACAGGCAGGCAAGGCGGCAGGCATCGAACTGCCGGAGCAGGAACCCAGAGAAATAACAAATTTTATACGGTAAACCGTACTCGTAAGAACCGGGTAGCAGCGGCGGCATAGTTAGTCGTCCGGATGTTGCCCGGTTTTTAGCTTGTCATAAAGCCGGTGGTCCAAGCATATGCTTTGGTATCAGCAGGTGGAGGCGAGATAAGTTGTTTGAGTATTCTTTTGCGTTTGAGATAATTAAAGGGGTATGTGATTATATCCGGGAAAAAAAGTGTCAAAGGAAAATGGAACGGATGGAAAGCTACATGGCCGAGTCGAGAAATTGCATGATCGAGCTGCGCCGGTATATGGAAATGAATTCGCTGGAATTGGGCTATAGTTTGCTGTGTGACCTGCAAACACGGGAAAGGGAAAAATTGCGGGATCTGCGGCAAAAGCTAATTCATCTGGGCGAGCTTGAACTGGCAGAGGAAGTAAATTATCTGATTGAAGAGGACTGCCGGTTGCCGGAGAATTCGTTTGTTATTTTACGAAGCTATTTGGGCTATTAGGGAGCGCCCGGCAACAGGACTTTCTTTATCTGAATGGAATATTCTTGTTAAAGATAAAGGAGGCGAGCCAATGGCTAACTGTAATGAAAAAAACTGCAACTGTACGAATACTGCCTGCGAGAGGCATGGCAAGTGCTGTCTTTGCATCAATTTTCACCGGGAGAAGGGAAGCAAGGTATTCTGTATGCGGGATAAGAAGTAAAGGAGAGGAAAGTAAGCGACTGCCGGTAACGGCAGTCTTTTTTGTCGGACCCGGGCTTTTGTAACAAGCGGTGGCTGACGGGATTTTCCACTGTGTCCTTGTAACATCGTTTCTCTGCAAGCCATAGAATATAAGGGTATATACATACCACAATATGTGAAGAGGAGCTGATCTTACATGGGTTTTGGTGGATGTGGCTACGGAAACGGCTTTGGCCACAGTTGGATTATCATTATCATCATTATCATTTTACTATTGTTCTGCTGCTGTGACGACAACGGTCCTTCCTATACTTGCTAGAGCAGCCATTGCGGCAGCCTATGTGGGGGATACGCTGTACACAGGGTAAGTCAATTGCTGAACTGAAGACAGAAACCCCGCTTCGGATCATTCCGGGCGGGGTCTTTCTTTAGGCTTCGCAAACACCTTTGTTAACATAAATTCATAGACTAATAGGGGAGGGATAAATATGACAAATTGGTTAGTCCGGATTGGCAATTGGTTTCTTGGCAAGGCAGAGGAAGTGGAACAGCTGGATAGTGCCATGAAAGCTATCGTCAATCAGCAGACAAAACGCGCTTTTTATCTTGGGGCCGGCGCGGGGATTGTGGTGACGGCCGGACTGGTCTGGTTGCTGGGGTGAGGCAATGGAGTTTATTAAGCTGCATTGGAGGACAATTGGCGGAGTAGTGGTAGCCCTGGCTCTGGGGTTTTATATCTATACGTTGGAAGGAAGGGTCCGGGAGGCAGAGGAACAGAAACAAAACGCGCTCGTCTTAAGCCAGCAGCAAGCGATGAATGCCAATGTGCTGCAGAATATGCTGGATTTAAACAAGCAGAATGCGGCGATGCTAGCCTCGTTTATCGCCAAAGTCCAGCAGGGGCAGGTTCAGCCGGTAACCAATTTTACCGTGACGGCGGCTACGCCGTCGGAAGCAGCCAGTCAGGTGGCCGAAAAAATTAACCGTCAGGATCCGACGCTGCCGCCGGAAGCGTTGGAAAAAACCGATAATACCATAGTCAGTGTACAAAAACTTACCGACGCCGAAAAGCTGGCGACGCAAACTGCCAATAAAGCGAAACAGGAAGCCGGACAAACGACGGTTAATGAAGACTACGGCGTTGCGGTCTACAAAAATAATAATTACCGGAACTGGTATATTGGCACCGGTGTGGGATGGCACGACGGTGATCACTATGTGCCGGTCAGCCTCCAGCGTAATTTCAGCAAGGATGCCGCCTTGGAATGGGAAGCCCATTTGGATGGGGATATGAATGTTAAGGGCGGGGAGATTAAATATAAGCGTGGGGTCAATAAGTTATTTTTTGGGCTGTTCTGAAGGTTGTACCATAATAACCTGCAGAAATCAATTCATCACCCTGCCGGGCGGGGTGATTTTTTTTATTTTGGAAAAATGTGATATTATAGAAGGGTAGACAGTCAGCAAGGTTTGCTGCTATACAATAAAATAAAAAAGTAAAGAGAGGTTTTTGGATGACGAAAAAACATCGATTATTACAATACTTTAGGAAGTACCTTTTGTTGTTTATTGGTTCCATTATCTACGCAGCCGGCCTGGAGATTTTTTTAGTGCCGAATAATGTAATCGACGGAGGTGTGGTCGGCATTGCCATTATGGCAAGTCACCTGACGGGACTGCCCTTTTGGGTGTTTCTGGTCGTGATTAATATTCCGTTTGTTTATTTGGGCTATAAGCAGATTGGCAAGACGTTTACGATAGCTACTCTATTTTCTATTCTGTCCCTGTCTTATTGGAGTAATATTTTTCTGCCGGTTCCCGGGTTAACTGAGGATTTGTTTTTAGCTTCGGTATACGGCGGTGTTATTTTGGGGATCGGCGTTGGCCTGATTGTCCGGTATGGCGGTTCTCTGGACGGCTCGGAGATTGTCGCCATCTTAATGGATAAACGGTCCAGCTTTTCCGTCGGCGAAATTGTGCTGATCATCAACCTGTTCATCTTAACCGGCGCCGGTTTGGTTTTTGGCTGGGACCGGGCGATGTATTCCTTATTCACCTACTTTATTGCTTCCAAGGTAATCGATATTACCATTGAAGGTCTGGATGAATCGAAAGCGGTGATCATTGTGTCCGATCAGTCGGCAGCTATAACCGGTGCGCTGATGGACCGGCTTGGCCGGGGAGTCACCATTTTGCGGGGAGAAGGCGCCTATAGCGGCGATGCGAAAAATATTCTTTATACGGTGATTACCCGGCTGGAGGTTGCTAAACTAAAAGCGATTATTGAGGAAATCGATGAAAAGGCCTTCGTCACCATCAATGATGTACATGATGTGTTTGGGGGCACCTTTAAGAAAAAAGCAATTCACTAAGCTCGGCCAGCTTATTTTCGAATCAATGGAATGGCGGTTTAAAAAGGAATTTGTCAGGATATGGGCGAATAAAATGTTTACGGTGCAATAATCATGATTTTGCTCAGGTTTGCGTTATAGGGGGATGAAATATGAATTTTTTTAAGAAAGCGCCATGTCATGAGGCTCTTTGCATTATTCAGAATGTGGAAGACCGTTTAAAAGGCAAGCCGGTTGACCCGCCTCAGGTGGATTACCCCATTCATCAAAGGATGCTTAAACAGTTTGACAAGCTTTTTGAAAGCGAACGGAAAATGTCGGTGAACTCCAAAAAAATGATTGGTATCGTACCTAAATTAAGTGAGTTCGATATAAGAATGACTCACGAATCGAACCAGTTAACGACATTTGCTCAGGACATGACGACGTTAAGTGAGTCCAATCTGGCCATTGTGGAAGAGATTACAGCCAGCATGAATGATGTCAATGATACTATTAAGCATGCTTCGGAGACGATGGAGCATCTGTCGACGGCTTCGCGGGGGCTGATTGAGAAGAATGACGAAAGCATGGCGCAGCTTGGTGAGATACAGGAGCTAAAGGAGGAAGTTATCCGGGATACGGCCATTATGCAGGAGCAGATTGAGCATTTGACGGAGATGGCCGCCAAGGTCAATGAGATTGTAAACGGTGTGGAAGCTATCGCGGCGGAAACCAATCTGCTGGCGCTGAACGCCTCGATTGAGGCGGCTCGAGCCGGTGAATTCGGGCGGGGTTTTGCCGTGGTCGCCAATGAGATTAGAAAGCTGGCCGACAATACAAAAATGAATCTGGATGATATGCGGGTCTTTGTAAATAACATTCATCAGGCGGCCAATGATAGCCGGGAGAGCCTGGATAATACGCTGCGTTCTACCAGCGGCATGAATGAAAAACTGGACAGCATTGCCGGCACCATACAGGGGAATGTAGCCATGCTGAAGGATACGGTCGCGGATGTCGACGATGTAGCGGGCTCAATGAAACAAGTGCATGAAGCGGCGCAGCAGGTAAATCAGGCAATGGCTTTTTCCGCCCGGGATGCGGAAAAACTGCATGGCATGACTCAGAGCATACATGATGATGCCATTATGAGCGCGGAAAATGCAAAGCAGCTATCTTCGATTGACAATGAACTGAGTGAAATTATCCGGGATATGATCCTGTCGCTAAATGGCGGCGTCCATGCCATTTCTAATGACGATCTGACGGAGACGCTGACTAAGGCCAAGGTGGCTCATGGGAACTGGATGAAGAATTTGAAACGCATTGTTGATGAAATGAAGTCCTACCCGATTCAGATTGATTCAAAGCGCTGTGCTTTCGGTCATTTTTATCATGCCATTCAGTTGACTCATCCCGATATAAATAAAGAATGGCAGGCCATCGACGGCGTACATCATGAATTGCACGGCATGGGCAGCAAGGTACTGGACGCTGTGGAAAGGCAGGCCGCCGGTGAAGCCAATAGCCTGTATGAACGGGCGGAAGGGCTGTCGAAACAAATATTTACTCATATTGATAATACTATCCGGGAAATCAAAAGAAAATCAGATGAGGGTATCGAGCTTTTGCAAAGTAATTCATGACAATGTTTTTGGTCTTGTCATATATTTGTCATAAATATCCTCTATAGTAAAAGTTGTCCACCATGCAATACAGTCTGGCAGAGTTGCTGCTGCCGGACGAAAACTAATAGAGGGTCATCCTCTATTAACAATATTCTCATACTCCTCTGTTGTAGTCCCTCTATGTCAAGATAGGGGGACATTTTTTTTGCGGGGGTAACGGGTTGTATAACAAAAGGTGAGCTTGATGGGGCAAGCTCACCTTTTGTTATAGTAAAGTCAAAATCTCATGGGGTTTTTGGAAGATGTGGGTAGCCGGTAAATCAGGCGTTTTACTGCCCCAAAGCGCCAAACCGAAGTCGATGCCGGCCTGGCCGGCACAACGCTGATCATAGGCGGTATCGCCGATATATAACGCTGTTTCGGGCCGGGCACCGGAAAGCTCGAGGTATTTTAAGAGCGGCTCCGGGTGAGGTTTGTGCTTTGCTGTGTCATCGGCGCAGACAATGAAAGATAGATATTTCATCAACCCAAAGGGAATGAAATCCTTTGTTAATTCGGCTTTTGTTTTGGAGGTCACAATGCCTGTGGGAATATGGCGGGCACCCAGCTCGGACAATACCGTCTCAATGCCGGTAAAGACAGTGATCGTGTGAAAATAATCATTCATATAATTGTCCCATTTGGCGAGGGCCTGCTCTTTGTTGCGGATAGACAGCTTTTCCAACGCGGCCATGCCCGGAATGCCCAAGGCAAAATGCAATTCTTCGCAAGTATATTGTTTTTGGCAGCTTTCACTAAGAACTCTTTGCAGTGCCAACAAGATGGCCTGCTCTGTATCAATCAGAGTGCCATCCACATCAAAGATGACCGTTGCATACATGAAGATGCCTCCTTCTACCATTTGCCCCAAGGTGCCTTGGCAGGAAGCCTGGCTGCCGGGACAGGGAATTATACTAATTATATTATAGGGGGAAAGGGAAAAGGATGGCCAGAAAAATATAAAACAAACTGAGTTTATTTTGTCACAAAGATGTAACATTTGCCAATTATACTTAAGTCATCAAATCAAGGAGGGATTCCCATGAACAAGGTCGCTAAAAAAATTATTATTTATTCTATGGTGGGTATCATGCAAATCGGTTTCGGCGCATCCGTACTTGAAGCTTCTCCCCGGCACGATGACGGTGATAGAAGGCATCGTTATGAAGAAAGGCAGCATGACCGGGATCAAAGGATCAGAGAAGAAAATCAACGTTATGAAAGAGAAATGCAACGTAGACATAACGAAGATGAACGGGAATGGCGTGACCGTCAGAACCGGGAAAAAGAGCACCATGAGGAAGTTATGAGAACCCTGGGCGGGTTGGCACTGCTGGCGGTAATTCTACATAATAATTAATTAATAGCCTCCGGCGCTGCCCGGAGGCTTCTTTTCTGTTATGAGAAGCTGATAGCAACGAGATAAACCTTCACCTGGACTGCCTGTTTTGCATACAGTATAGGGAAGGGAGGATAAATAAGTGAACCATTTTATTGTTATCAACCTCGCGACAGGGAGTCTTTTTTACTTTGAGGGAAATCAAATGCTGGGACGATATACCGTAGCAATCGGCCGGCCGGCTACGCCGACGCCGCCGGGCACCTATCAAATCACTGAAAAGGAGATATTACCTCTTCCAGAGCCTGGTGGTGCGGATCTGGGGTCTCGCCGGCTGATTCTGTCGTCGGCCAAGACCTGTGTACATGGCTCCTGGCATGGTCCGGTGATGGGACAAGTTTCCGGTGGCTGTGTCAGGATGCGCAACGAAGATATTGAGGAATTATTTCCCAAGGTTGAGGTCGGCACGCCGGTTATTATGATTGGCGAATAGCCGTCAGATAGTCTGTTTGGACAATCGGCCCGCTCCACCCAACGGGGGAACGGGTTGATTACTAAACAGAAAGAATTCTGCCAAAACGTTTACCAAATCGATAGAGTTTACATAGTATATAAAAAGAGCGGGAGGAGGTGTCTTCTATGGAACGCTGCCCATATTGCGGCCTTGATTTGTCACGCTCACCCCGGATTATCATTGCCGCCGGCGGTTGGGGTGCTCCCTGGGGTTGGGGAGGCTGGTATCCATGGTGGCATGGTGGCTGGGGCCATGGACATGGACATGGCTGGTGGCGGAATCGGTATTACCGCTAAGGAGGCTTTCAGGACGTAAAGACAGTGTGCAGACTACGTAAGCGGTATTGCTGCTTTAGACCGGTTAAAAAAGGTTTCTGATTACCGGTAAAGATGAAGGCTTCTGCAATAAAATTTGCAGAAGCCAAATTTTTTATCAGGAAGTGTGCCGGGAGAATGACAAAAATTTACATACAGAGGCTGATATAATAGCAAGTGCTGCGGCAACAGATAAGACAAAAGGGGGAATAGTTGTGTTGACGGATGTAGTATATGGATTGATTTCCATTGGAATAATAACGGCAAGTTCTATTCTTTGTATATATTTTAAGCTGCCATAGGCGCTTTGATTATTCATAAAGGGGTGAAGGCGATGAATACTGAATGGACCCATCCGATTATCATTTTTACAGGGCTGTTACTGCTCTATACCATCGGGGTTTCCGTTATATCTCTGTTTAGCCATTAAACAAGCTGAACAGGCCAGGACGTACCGCTTGCGTAAGTAAGCGGTTTTATTATCGTCATCCTTCCAGCGCGGGGTAAGCCTAAATAACTTTTTTCGTTGAGGGCATACTAAGTGCCGGAAAACTAGTGGTCCGTTTTAAGGTGCAAATTCAATTGGCGGGAATTGTTCTGCAAGGCAGTCTTGCCGAATAATATCTGCAAAGTAATTGCAATTGCAAAGTAGATGGGCCATTGGGGATGAGAGGTGATCCAATGAGCAGTTTACGGGAAATTGAAAGCAAGATTCAGGATTTACGGGCTCAACTTTATGAAATTGCCCGTGACAGAGAATTTACTGACCCGGAAGTCATAAAAGCGAGCCAAAAGCTTGATCAGGTACTTAATGAATATGAGCAATTTTTTAAAAGGAAAATGAGTGGGAAATAATGTCGGGAACTTGACTAACTTGAACATAAAAATAATAGACGGTCAGGCGATCATAATTCTGTCATAAATACCAATTATACTCAAATTAAAGAAAGCAGGGAGGGAACAGCTATGAGGGGAATTGGCAAGAAAGTGGTTGTCTGGTCACTGGTAGGGATGCTGCAAATCGGTTTCGGTGCTTCGGTCATTGAAGCGTCACCGTTTCAGAATGGAGCTCCGCCGGCCCAACAATATGGCAGGCACGATCAAGACCGGGAGCGGCACGAGCGGGAACGCTTGGAAAGAGAGCGGCATGAACAGGAACGGCGGGAAAACGAAAGACATGAAAGGGAAATGAAACGCCGTCCCCATGAAAGCCGGAAAGAGTGGCATGAAAGACAACACCGTGAAATGGAGCGCCATAGAAGAGCGTTGGAAGACATCCGTACAGGCAGATATATGCATCCAGGGTTTGGCCGTCCATAGGACGGCTTTTCTTTTTGCCGAAAGAAGTCTGTCCCGGGTATGCGAAAAAAATGACGGAGCATTGCTGATTAGGACTTGGTGAAGACAGGTCTTTTTTTGTTTAGGCCGGCGGCGGTGGTTGTAAACAGGGGCTATAGGGAAGGTACAAATTTGTGGTGGTGCCGCTTCTGACAAAAACAGTAATGACAGTGTGACCGGCAGCAGCATAAACATAATAAGGAGGGATAAATATGCGGTTGATTACTTTGGAGGAACTTCGTCAAGAGGCCTTAAAGGCCAAAACAGACTTATGGTCAGCAGCACAGGGGCTGAACCGGGATGTGAAGCTCTACCTGCACTGGAGTGCCGGCCACTATGGGCAATTTTTCGACGACTATCACATTAATATTGATTCTGACGGCAGTGTTTATATGAGTTCCGGGACATTAGCCACTGTAAAGGCGCATACCTATAAGCGCAACAGTGGTTCAGTGGGGATTTCACTGGCCTGCGCATATAATGCTACGACCAGTAATTTGGGCAGTGAGCCGCCTACAGCGCTCCAAATTGAAGCCATGGCGCAGGTTATAGCCGTACTATGCCGAACGCTCGACTTAACTGTTGATCTATGCCGGGTTATGACTCATGCCGAGGCGGCGAACAATTTAGACGGATTAAATCCGGGCTATGCCGACAACGGATATCCCGATGGCCGATATGGCCCGGGTTATAGTTGTGAACGTTGGGATTTGTGGTTTTTTAAAGGAGCGGCCCAAGGTGAAGGCGGCAATGTGCTGCGTGGCAAAGCCATATGGTATCAGCAAAATGGTTTAGGATAGTTTCTGTGGCTAAGGCCGGCAACTTTGCCGGTCTTATTCGTCTCAATAGAGCGGTGAGGCCATTTTCTCTAAATAAATAGATGTGATAGTAACAGGAGATACATAAATATTAATAGTGGTGAAAAACTTTTTAAAAGATATTTGACATAAACATATAGCTATGCTATTATATAAAAGTCGCCTCACTCAGAAACAATAATTTCCAAAAAAAATGTTATTGACATAACTGAGAGAGTTCGATATAATAATAAAGCCGTCGAGAGATGGTGAGCGAATGTGTTCCTTGAAAACTAAACAATGTAAGAATCATACGCCAGATGTGCGGTGCTTTTAGAAAGCACAAACATTTGTTAAGGTGCGGAAGTAGCTCAGTGGTAGAGCATCGCCTTGCCAAGGCGAGGGTCGCGAGTTCGAATCTCGTTTTCCGCTCCAATATATAACGAATGCAAATAATTCTTTAAACAATTATAGAGCCATCAAAAGGCTCCATAAATAAACCTTTATGGAGAGTTTGATCCTGGCTCAGGACGAACGCTGGCGGCGTGCCTAACACATGCAAGTCGAACGGTCTGGTGTTTAACACCAAACGCTACATGCTAACCGGGGAATCACAATTGAGCCGCGTCTTATGAACGAGCGAAGCGAGTTCATCACGCATCTTCAAAGTGACTAAGCGGAAAGTAAGAGCGATTGGTGTTGAACGCCAGGTAGTGGCGAACGGGTGAGTAACGCGTAAACAACCTGCCTCATAGATGGGGACAACACCGCGAAAGTGGTGCTAATACCGAATGTTTT
>NZ_FODY01000035.1 GCF_900110485.1 Propionispora vibrioides
ACCCACGATACCGGAGCATCAACACCCTCGCATATTAGAATCCACTTGGAGGCAGCTTGTTGCGAACCTCCACTGCTAAGAGGCAAGCCGCATCTCCAACAAACAGCCATCGGTTTGAAGCTAACTTCCGGTTCAGGGGAACAGACTTTTTATGAAGCAACCTTTCGGTTCAACAGGAGGAAAAAGAACTTTTACCTGATTGACTTTAGTCAATTGTATCATGGGCATTTTCAAGCCGATTGATTGGCTGGTGAAGCAGGAGCACCTAAATTCCATCCTGCAAAACTTATTATACGAGGGAGGATAAAACATGAAGTTTGCAAAAGTGGGAATCATCGCGGGAGTCTTAGCCGGCATGGTGCTTGGTTTGGCAGGCTGCTCCTCGCAGCAAGCCTCAGAAAGCAAGAATGTTAAAGTCCGGATTGCTTTATTTCCTAATATCACCCATTCACAGGGGCTGGTTGGCAAAGGCGAGGGCCGTTTTGAGAAAGCCTTGGGTGAAGGCAATCAGGTGGAATGGAAAATATTTAATGCCGGCCCTTCGGAGATTGAAGCCTTATTTGCCGGTGAAGTGGATATCGGTTATATCGGACCAGGACCTGCCATTACCGGCTATGTTAAATCCAAGGGAGATTTGCAAATTATCGCCGGAGCAACAGATGCCGGTTCCGTGCTGGTTTCACGCAGCGGACTGATTATTAAAGATTTAAAAGAGCTTAGCGGCAAAAAAATTGCGGTGCCGCAATTTGGTAATACCCAGGACTTATCTTTGCGCAATATTCTTTTGGAAAATGGCTTGCAGGACACCACCAAAGGCGGAACAGTTGAGATTCGTCAAGCCGACAATCCGGATATTAAAACGCTGCTGGATCAGGGCGCAGTTGATGCGGCACTGGTGCCTGAACCCTGGGGCACCCGCCTGATTAAAGAAGTAAAGGCCAATCTGGTGCTGGATGAAAAACAAGTTTGGCGAAATGGCAAGTATACTACGGCCGTAGTCATTGCCAGGACTTCCTTCATCAAGGAACATCCTGATTTGGTGGAAAAGTTCCTGCGGACCCATGTGGAATTGACGTCGTATATTAATGAAAATCCGGCTCAGGCCCAGGAAACGCTGAATGACCAGATTAAAGCGATTACGCAGAAACCGCTGGGCAAAGACCTGTTGGCCGATTCGTTTAAGCGCTTAACCGTAACCTACGATCCTCAGAAAGAGTCGGTCGTCGGGTTTAGCAAACTTTCCGCGGCGGCCGGTTTTGTCAAGGAAGAACCGGATTTGAAAAATTTGTTTAACTTTACCATCCTGAATAAAGTGTTAAAAGAAAAAGGGCTGCCGACAGTAGAGGAATAATCACCAGGGGGACCGCTGACTTAATGAGTCTGCCAGGCTGTGCAGTGTGAATAAATCAGTGGTTCCTTCTAAGACAGTGGGAAGAGGTGAAACAGTGAGTGTTGTCATTAACCATATCAGCAAACAGTTTGTTACGGATCATAAGACCGTTCATACGTTAGACGATATTAATCTGGAGTTCAAAGAAGGCGAGTTTATCTGCCTGTTGGGACCGTCAGGCTGCGGTAAATCGACCTTGCTTAATATTATCGCCGGGCTGGAAGCGGCAACGGCGGGAAACGTGCTGTTGCAGGATAAGGAAATCCAGGGTGCCGGTCCCGACCGGGCCGTCATGTTTCAGGAAGCGGCACTGTTCCCCTGGCTGCGGGTCATTGACAATGTGGAATTCGGGATGAAACTGGCCGGTGTGCCGAAGCAGGTACGGCGCGAAACGGCGGTCAAATATTTGAAAATGGTGCACCTCACCAGGTTTCAGGATTGTTTTGTCCATGAATTATCAGGCGGTATGAAGCAGCGGGTAGCCCTGGCCAGGGCCTTAACGCTCGACTCGAAAGTGCTGTTAATGGATGAACCCTTTGCCGCTCTGGACAGCCAGACCAAGAATATTCTGCAGGCCGAACTGCAGCGTATCTGGTGGGAGACGAAAAAAACCATTCTGTTTGTTACGCATAATGTGGAAGAAGCTGTAGTGCTCGCCGACCGGGTAGTGGTCATGTCGGCTAATCCGGGCCGGGTAAAAAAAGAATTCCACATTCAGCTGGCCCGGCCGCGGCTGCCGGAAAGTCTGGATGTTTCCTACTTTGTGACAGATATTCTCCGGGAACTCAAAGAGGAGGTGGAGAAGGTTGCCAAAGCTGAATTCGACAGTGATTGGAATATTAAAAAAGATACTATTTTACCTGATTCTGATAGCAATATGGGAATCGGCTTATAAGCTGGGCGTAGATATATTACACGTTTGGAAACCTTATATTTTCCCTTCGCCGGTGGATGTTCTGAAAACGCTGGCCGGCCTGATTGACGACAATAGCCTGGGGATTGCCGTGCTGGCCAGCGCCAAGCGCATTTTTATCGGCTATTTGCTGTCCATGGCGCTGGGAATTGTAATCGGTCTGCTGGTGGTCCGGTTTAAGTATCTGGATGAGAATCTTAGCCCTCTTATTTTAGGTATGCAAACGCTGCCAAGTATTTGCTGGTTGCCGTTTGCTATTTTGTGGTATGGACTTAACGAAAGCGCCATTATTTTTGTCATAGCCATAGGTTCTACCTTTGCTGTTGCCATGTCTATCGAATCAGGCATGAAGAACATCAACCCGCTCTATTTGAGAGCCGCTAAAACCATGGGCGCCAAGGGATTTACCATCTACAGGTATGTAACTATTCCGGCCAGTCTGCCCAGTCTGATTTCCGGTTTGAAACAAGGCTGGTCATTCGCCTGGCGGGCACTGATGGCTGGTGAGATGATGTCGGCTACCAAGGGACTGGGCCAGGTGTTGATGGTTGGACGGGATTTGGCCGATATCAGCCAGGTAATGGCGGTTATGCTGGTCATTATTATTTTAGGCGTTGCCGTCGACAAACTGATTTTCGGCCGCTTGGAAAACAATGTCCGTCAAAGATGGGGACTAAACAGGGCTTAATGATCGCAAATAGAAAGGAACAAACTCATGAAATTGGAAACCAAGGTGTTGCATACCGATGTGCTGATCGTTGGCGGCGGGACGGCAGGTTGTTTTGCCGCATTGACCATGGCCGAGCGGTCGGATGTCAACGTGCTGATTGCCGAAAAGGCCCATATTAAGCGCAGCGGCTGTCTGGCGGCCGGCGTCAATGCCCTGAATGCTTATATTGTGGAAGGACAAAGTCCGGAAAGTTATCTTGCCTATGTCAGGCAGGATGCGGCTAAAGTCATCAGGGAGGACCTGGTATACTCCATGTCCAAGCGGCTCAACGCTGTTACGGCAAAGCTGGAGAAACTGGGCCTGGTCATTCTGAAAGACCGGGACGGAAAATATATGGCCCGCGGCAACCGCAACATTAAGATCAACGGCGAAAATATCAAGGTGCTGCTGGCCGAGGCCGTGGCGGCATCGCCTGGCGTTACTGTTTTAAACCAGTTTTGTGTAACCGATTATATCGTGGACAATGGTGTGGTCACCGGAGCGTACGGGTTTTCGATTACCGAGCCTGTTTTCTATGCTGTTTACGCCAAGGCAGTCATCTGTACCACCGGCGGCGCTGCCGGGTTATACAGACCCAATAATCCCGGTTTTTCCCGCCACAAGATGTGGTACTCTCCGTTTAATACGGGAGCCGGCTACGCGATGGGGATTCGCAAGGGCGCGGAGATGACCACCTTTGAGATGCGCTTTATTGCGCTGCGCTGTAAAGATACCATTGCACCCACCGGGACAATTGCCCAAGGCGTTTGGGCGCCGCAAATCAACAGCCGGGGTGAGGAATATGAAAAGCAGTACGGCGTTCCCAACACATCGCTCAGGCTGTATTCGACCGTGCAGGAAAATCAACAGGGCCGGGGTCCCTGCTATCTGAAAACGGCGGGTATTACTGCCGAACAGGAGCAGGAGTTGTATAAAGCTTATTTAAATATGGCGCCTTCGCAAACGCTGCGCTGGCAGGAGAGCGGCCGGGGGCCGGCCGTGGAGCATGTGGAGATTGAGGGGACGGAGCCTTATATTGTCGGTGGACACACTGGCAGCGGTTATTGGGTGGATACGCGGCGCCGGACAACGCTGCCGGGATTGTACGCTGCCGGCGATGTGGCCGGCGGCAGTCCGCAAAAATATGTGACAGGTTGTCTGGCGGAAGCCGAAATCGCCGCTTTAGCCGTCCTGGAGGATATTCAGGACAAACCGTCCCCTGTCGCCGATCTGGCGGAGATTGACGGAGAACAGGAAAAAATTCTTGCTTTCTTAACTCAATCGGTCGGCTTATATCAAACGGAACAACTGGAAGAAGCCATGCAGAAAACCATGGATGAATATGCCGGCGGGATCACGGTGGGATACGTATATAACCGAAAAAAACTGCAGGTGGCCCAAGGTCGTATGGAAGAGCTGCTGGTCCTGGCCAGGCAGCTCAGTGCCGGCGATATGCATCAACTAATGCATATCTATGAACTGCTTGACCGTCTGTATGTATGCAAAACACTGATTGCTCATTTGGCGGCACGGCAGGAGACACGCTGGCGCGCTTTTCAGGAAAACGCCGATTATCCCTGCCAGGATGACGAACACTGGCTGAAATATGTGAATTCCCGCCAGGAAGCAGGCAAAGTGCGCATTGTGCTGCGGAATATTGTCGAGAAGGATGAGATCTATGAGCATACGGATCAATAAAGATAACTGTATCGGCTGCGGCGGTTGCCGTCAGGTGTGTCCGGGCAGCTTGCTGTATGCTGATGAACAAGGGAAAAGCGAAATCCGCTATCCTCAGGATTGCTGGGGCTGTACTTCCTGCGTCAAGGAATGTCCGGTTGCCGCCATTCAATTTTACTTGGGGGCGGATATCGGCGGCCGCGGCGGTTACCTTTACACCAGACGGGAAAAGAATTATCTCCATTGGGTTATGGTAGGCCCGGATGGTACGGAAACGGTGATCACCATTGATAAACATAAGGCAAATGCGTATTAAGGAGGCAGTTATGGATCATTTGGATAGTTTAGAGGCACAGAGCATTTATATTTTGCGGGAAGCCTATAAAAAGTTTGGCAAATTGGGCATGTTGTGGTCCATCGGCAAAGATTCGACCGTGTTATTGTGGCTGGCGAAAAAAGCTTTTTTTGGTCATTCGCCTTTCCCGTTTATTCACGTAGATACAACCTATAAAATACCGGAGATGATTGCCTATCGTGACCGGATAGCCAAAGAATATCAGTTGGATTTGATTGTGCACACGAACGAGGAGGCGCTGCGGGCTGGTATGGGGCCGGATAAAGGACGGCTGGTTTGCTGCAAGGCTTTAAAAACTGACGGACTGCAGCAGGTTGTGACCCAGTATGGCTTTGAAGGGCTGATTCTGGGCATTCGCCGGGATGAAGAAGGGTCCCGGTCCAAAGAAAGAGTGTTCAGCGAACGAAATAAGGATTCGGAATGGGATTATACCAACCAGGCTCCCGAATTATGGGATCAGTTTAAAACCGATTTCCCCAAAGGAAATCATATCCGGGTGCATCCGATTCTCCACTGGAATGAAATTGATATTTGGGCCTATATTGAACGGGAGAATATCCCGTTGGTCGATTTGTATTTTGCCAGAAACGGCAAGCGCTACCGCAGTTTGGGCTGTGCTCCCTGTACCGGACAGATTGATTCCCAGGCAGTGACGGTGGCGCAAATTATTGAAGAACTGAAGCACACTACGGTGAGCGAGCGGGCTGGTCGGGCGCAGGATCAGGAAGATTCCTACGCCATGCAGAAGCTGCGCAAAGACGGTTATATGTAAAGGAGAGAAAACGATGGTAGTTGCCAGAGAATCATTGAACATCGTCGTAGTGGGACATGTCGATCATGGAAAATCAACCGTCATTGGCCGGTTGCTGTATGATACCAAATCTCTGCCTGAAGGCGCGATTGAACGGGTGAAGCGGATTTCTCAGGAAAAGGGGAAGCCCTTTGAATACGCCTATTTGCTGGATGCCTTTGAAGAAGAGCAAAAGCAGGGCATTACCATAGATACCACGCAATTGCAATTTCATACCGAACAGCGGGATTATGTCATTATTGATGCACCGGGGCATAAGGAATTCTTAAAGAATATGATTTCCGGCGCAGCCAACGCTGAAGCGGCCTTGCTGATTGTAGACGCTAATGAAGGCATTCAGGAGCAATCAAAGCGTCATGGCTATATTCTGTCCCTGCTGGGCATTCAGAAAGTATATGTGCTGATCAATAAAATGGACTTGATCGGCTATTCGGAAGCCATTTATAATCAGATAAAAAAGGAAATGCATGAATTTTTGGGTAACCTTCAGGTATATCCCTTGAAATACATTCCCGTATCGGCGTTTTGGGGTGAGAATATTACGCTGCATTCGGAAAAAATGCCCTGGTACAAGGGGGAGCCACTGTTGACTGCCCTGGATTTGTTTGAAAAGGATCGCGGACTGGAAGACAAAGCGCTGCGGTTCCCCATACAGGATGTTTACAAGTTTGATCACCGGCGCATCATTGCCGGGCGGATTGAAGCGGGAACCTTGCGGGAAGGCGATGAAATCGTTGTCGTTCCCGGCCGTAAAACGACCCGGATCAAAACCATCGAGTACTGGGCGGAGCGGGATAAGACCAAGCATTCCCAGGCCGGCATGTCGGTAGGGATCACTGTGGAAGATGAGTTTTTTAACCAGCGCGGTGAAATGATTGTTCATAAGGAGGATATTCCGCTTATTGCCAATACTTTTAAGGCCAATATTTTCTGGATGGGCAAAAGGCCTTTGCAAAAAGGACAGGAATATAAGCTGAAGCTAGTCACCCAGGAGGTGGAGTGCGAGATATATTCCATTACCAAAGTAGTTGATGCTACAACGCTGGCAGCTACGGGAGACGCCGGTCAGGTGAATACCAACGATGTGGCGGAAGTGATTATCCGGACGAAGCGGGAAATCTGTTTTGACGAATTCCGGAACAATCCGGTCACCGGGCGGTTTGTGCTGGTTGACGGCTACGAGATATGCGGCGGCGGAATTGTATCCGGTTTGGTGGAGGGCCTTAAGGCAGGAAGCTCATTGGTAAAACAGGATAAGGAATTGATCGTCGGCTGCTTTGATGAATACTATTATATTCTCTCGGAAAACCGGCTGGAACGTTTGCCGCGTAAAGCCCATAACTTCCATGTGGGCGATGTGCTGCCGATTACAGGAGACAGCTATGAATATCCGCAGGACTTTGATTTGGTGGATGCCAGCGGCGGCTTGGCCGCTAAGGTGCGCAATGCCAAGCTGCAGACGCTGGTGTCGTTGGCGGAATATACCTATAGCGGGGTGCCTGTCCTCAATCCGCAGGGCTTTTATGTTCGGGTAGCGTCGGCCGAAGATCTGGCCTTATTTCGGCAGGAATACGCCGCTGCAAGCGGTCCGTCCGGTGCTGTGGTGAATAAGTGGCTTTCCTTCGGCAAGTTCCGGGAAGTCCGTTTCCTGCCGTCCCGGCAGACGCTGGAAGTTGAATACCATATTTAATTATATTTTGGCACAATTATTTTGGTCCCGTTATTGACGGCAGGGGGCGAAGGGGTTACAATCAAATTATAATTTCATAAAATTGCCGAGGGAGCTCATGTTATGGGCTGAGAGTGGACTAGTAAGCACCTTACCTCTAAACCTGATCGGGATAATGCCCGCGTAGGAAGTGTATGAATTGGTTATGCATGACGCGCTATCGTTCCGGTAGCGCGTTTTTTGTTTATGCCTGCCTGCGTTGTCGGCAACATATTCTGTCCGGGGCAGTTTGCACATCATTCCGGGAGGTGAATAGGTTGAAGATTACAGTTAATGGAAAACCGCTTGTTCTTACTGTGCCAATGACGATCAGTGACTTTATAGAAAGCCATCAGTTGAATCCGGCCACGATTGTTATTGAATTCAATGGGGCCATTGTCGCAGCAGATGGCTGGCCGTCGCTAATTATGCAGGAAAATGACAAAATGGAAATTATTACTTTTGTGGGGGGAGGCTGACCGATGAAGGATGTATTGGAAATCAGCGGACAATCATTACAAAGCCGGTTATTTTTGGGAACAGGAAAGTTTTCAGCCAATGCTGTTATTCCTGAGGTGGTCGCTGCCTGCGGTGCGCAGGTGGTGACTGTCGCCTTACGGCGGATCGATCTGCAATATCCGGAAGAAAATGTGGCGTCCTATATTCCTCAGGACTGTATCATCATGCCCAATACTTCCGGTGCGAGAAATGCCGCCGAGGCTGTTCGCATTGCCCGTCTGGCGCAGGCCGCCGGCTATGGAAACTGGATCAAGGTGGAAGTGATTGCCGATAACCGGTATTTGCTGCCGGACAATTATGAAACCATCAAGGCGATAGAGACTTTAGCGGCTGAGGGCTTTATCGTCCTGCCCTACATGTCGCCCGATTTAGCGGCCGCCAAACGGATGGTTGAGGCCGGGGCGGCGGCAGTAATGCCTTTAGGAGCACCTATCGGCAGCAACCGCGGCTTAAAGACGAAGGAACTAATCAGGATTTTGATCGAAGAGATACCGGTGCCTGTGATTGTCGATGCCGGACTGGGGCGTCCCTCGGAAGCAGCCGAGGCCATGGAACTGGGAGCGGCTGCCGTTCTTGTTAATACTGCCATTGCCACCGCCGGAGAGCCTGTTTTGATGGGCAGTGCGTTCAGGCAGGCCGTGGAAGCGGGTCGTAAGGGGTATTTGGCCCGACCTGGCGCTATCCGCCGTGAAGGGGCCGCTTCTTCGCCGCTGACCGGGTTTTTACAGGAGTAGTTTGATTAGCATCATTTAGCCCAAGCTTTGTTCAGGAGGGGAGCCTATGAGTTTTTATGGGGAACTGAAACGGTATGACTGCTTTGATTTTGACGGATATTTTTCGCGGCTCACGGCAGCCGATGTGGAGCAGGTGCTGCATAAGGAGCGGTTGCAGGTCCTGGATTATCTCACCCTGTTGTCGCCCCAGGCGGAAGGATTTTTGGAAAGCATGGCGCAAAAAGCCAGCAGGCTGACCATCCAGCATTTTGGCAAAACCATGCTTTTGTATACGCCGCTGTACTTGTCCAATTATTGTACCAATCAGTGCTTATACTGTGGATTTAATACGAAGAATATTTTGCACCGGAAAAAGCTTTCGTTGAACGAGGTGGCGACAGAGGCCGAAGCCATTGCCCGGACCGGCTTGAAGCACATTATTATTTTGACGGGTGATTGCACTAAAGAATCGCCGGTAACCTATATTGCGGATTGCGTGAAAGTATTGAAAGACTATTTTTCTTCCATCAGCATGGAAATCTACGCCCTGACTTGTGAGGAATACGAACAGTTGGCCGCAGTTGGCGTGGATGGTGTTACGCTTTATCAGGAGGTATATGCCCCCCTGCTTTACGCAGAACTTCATCCGGCAGGACCCAAACGGAACTTCCGGTTTCGTTTGGACGCACCGGAACGGGCCTGCGCCGCCGGCTTGCGTTCGGTCAATATCGGTGCGCTGCTGGGGCTTAATGAATGGCGGCGGGAAGCCTTTCTGACCGGTGTGCATGCCGATTATTTGCAAGCCCGGTACCCCGCAACCGAGATCAGCATTTCACCACCCCGTATGCGCCCCCATGCCGGCGGTTATCCGCCCAAGGCGCTGGTTACCGATAAGAACCTGGTTCAGTACATACTGGCTTACCGGTTGTTTATGCCGCATGGCGGGCTGACTCTTTCCACGCGGGAGAGCGCTGTGCTCCGTGACCATCTGGTAGGCCTGGGGGTGACGAAAATGTCGGCAGGTTCCTGCACCGCTGTGGGCGGACGGACCGATAAAGACGAAACAGGACAGTTTGAGATTTCCGATGAGCGGACGGTGGCCCAGGTGGCGGCCATGCTGTACCAGAAGGGATACCAACCGTTATATAAAGACTGGCAGTTATTGTGAGGAGTGGAGGATGAACAGGTTAGATGAGGCGCTTACCGCTTATGTGGGACCGGCATTGCTGCAATATATGAAAACCATGCGGATTGGAATTGCCGGAGCCGGCGGTCTTGGCTCTAATTGTGCGGCTATGCTTGTCAGGAGCGGGTTTAGCCGTTTAACAGTCGTAGATTTTGATCAAGTAGAATGCAAGAATCTCAACAGGCAGTTTTATTTTCAGCATCAGATCGGGAAAAGCAAAGTAGAGGCTTTGCGGGATAACCTGCTGGCTATTTCTCCCGACCTGGAATTGACAATGCTGCCTGTACGGATCGAACAACATAATGTGGCTGCTATATTCAAGGATTGCGAGGTCATTGTCGAAGCCCTTGATCGGGCGGATTATAAAAAGCTGTTGGTTGAGGCGTATCTCGCCAGCGGAAAGTTTATGGTAGCGGCCTCGGGTTTGGCCGGCTGGGGCGACAGTGACCGGATACGGGTTCACCGGCTCAAAGATACCTTTTATCTGGTGGGAGATTTGGTTTCCGGTATCGGCGAGGCATTGCCGCCAATGGCGCCCTGTGTTACGATAGCGGCTGCCAAACAGGCAGATTTAATTGTGCAGTATGCAGTCGAACGGGTAAAGGGAGATGGTGATGATGAGAAGTAAAATGGAGAATTTTTTGGCCGGCGGTATTTATGGATTAACGGCGGCCGAATATTCACTGGGGCGGTCCAATACAGAGGTGGTTGACTTATTGATTGCCGCCGGAATTAAGGTGATTCAATACCGGGAAAAGTATAAAAAGGCCGGAGCTATGTTTGAGGAATGCCGCTATATCCGGGAAAGAACCCGGCTGGCCGGGGTTACGTTTATCGTTAACGATTTTGTCGATTTAGCGTTGGCCGCCGGTGCCGACGGAGTTCACCTCGGACAGGAGGACTTACCGCCGCAGGAAGTCCGGAAGCTGGTAGGCAACGACATGCTGATCGGCTTGTCCACTCATTCGCCGGAACAGGCCGATGCCGCGGCTAAGCTGGACATTGATTACATCGGTGTAGGGCCTATTTTCCCCACCCAAACCAAAACCGACGTGTGTGCGGCAGTAGGGTTTGCCTACTTGGATTATGTCGTTCACCAGAGTAAACTGCCGTTTGTTGCTATCGGTGGCATAAAGGAAGACAATGTGTTGTCGGTCAGCCACAGGGGGGCTCGTATGATTGCCATGGTGACCGAAATTGTCGGAGCGGCGGATATTGTAAACAAGGTAGCGCAAATCAGACGAAACCTAGGGAACCACTGATTAATTCACGCTGCACGTCCTGACGGAGCTTTTTCCGCTTGGCTGCGTCAGCAAAACCTTGAAATAGGGGCCGCTATTCCTGCGGTTTTACTTTCTTGCCAAACGAAAAAATCTCTCGCCAGCCCGACAGGTTCATTTAATCAGTGGTTCCCTAGTCCATGACTAATCGTGAACGATTGTAAAAGAGATACAAAAAAATGCTTGAAAATCGTTGCAATATGTGGTAAATTATATATAATTTCATTTCGAAAAGTTATGAAGAGGAAAAGTAGGTATATGGCAGTGGTTACAGAGAGCCAGGGTAAGATGAGAGCCTGGTACACCGTATATGCTGAAGTTCGCCTTGGAGCTGCACGCTGAATTCCTGAGTCAGGATGGTAGGTGGTGACGGAAACCTTCCCCGTTAGCAAAGAAGGCAGGTATCGGCAACTGGCCCGTACTTGACAAAGTGATCTGCTTTCAGCAGGTAACAAAGGTGGTACCGCGAGCACAGTTCTCGTCCTTTTAGAGGATGAGAACTTTTTATTTTGTGCAAAATAATTTATATTAAGGGGAGATTAGGCGCATGGTAATTGTAATGAATTCTAAAGCAACGCGTGAACAAATACAGCATATTGTTGAACGGATCGAAGCAGCCGGGCTGCAGGCCCATTTGGTCGACGGTGAATTCCGTACGATTATTGGCATTATTGGCGATAAGAAGGCGATCATGTCACTGCCGATAGAAGCCTTTGAGGGAGTGGACAAAGCCTTGCCGGTTACTTCGAGCTATAAGCTGGTCAGCCGGGAGTTTCATCCCGATCCGACGGTGGTTGATGTTGACGGTGTGAAGATCGGTGACGGTTCTCTGGTGGTTATGGCCGGTCCCTGCGCCGTGGAAAGTCGGGAGCAGCTATTGGAAGCCGCCCAAATTGTCCGTGCTGCTGGCGCTCAGTTCTTGCGGGGTGGCGCCTATAAACCCCGGACATCGCCATATGCCTTCCAGGGACTGGAACAGGAAGGTCTTGAGTATTTAGCAGAGGCGCGGGCGCTTACAGGGCTGAAAGTTGTTACGGAAGTGACCAATATTCATGCCATTGAAACGGTTAGCCGGTATGCCGATATGCTGCAAATAGGTGCCCGCAATATGCAAAACTTTCATTTATTAAAAGAAATAGGCCGTTCCGGCAAGCCTGTTCTTTTGAAACGCGGCCTTGCGGCTACTTACGATGAATGGCTCCATGCCGCCGAATATATTGTCAATGAAGGCAATCCCAATGTGGTATTTTGCGAGCGCGGCATCCGGACCTTTGAAACCTACACCCGCAATACGCTGGATTTGGGCGCTATCGGCGTCATCAAGCGGTTAAGTCATTTGCCGATTATTGTTGACCCCAGTCATGGAACCGGAAAATGGCATATGGTTAAATCGATGAGCATGGCGGCTGTGGCAGCCGGCGCCGACGGACTCATGATTGAGGTGCACCCGGACCCGGAACGGGCTTTGTCCGACGGACCGCAATCCTTGAATCCATTCAACTATGCTTCGCTTATGGCCGATGTGCGTGAATTGGCCGTATTCCTGCGCAAGCAGGCTATGTAGTGTCGCCTTCTTTCAAGGGTATGTTTCGTTCCTGGGCTAATTGACGAATCTGTTCGCGCAGTTCGTCAAAGTTTCGCTGGATGAGCTGGTTGTTGGCCAGGTTGAGCGGTTGGCTCAGGTTGGATTGGCTCTGACGCTGTGAGGCGATAGCCAGGATGACACCGCCGATCGCGACGACATAGTTGCCGATGGTTTCCAGTTCGTCGCCGTCCTGGTCTTCCGTAGCCAGCAGCGTAATAATTGCCATGGTCAGTATAAGGTATTTTGGATTTACTTCGCGAAACATGTGCATCCCCCCTCATAGTGTATGCAACTGGCCATAGCTTGCTGCCGGGAGTGTTTTGATATTTTGTATTGTATAAGGAAAGAACCTGTGTTGAGGTGAGCCTCAACACGGGTTCTTTTTGATATGCGGGCAACGAACATCACGGCCGGTAGTATTTGGCTGTGACTACGCAATCTCTTAAGTAACAGGCTATTTTGCAGCGCGGTTACTCAGTAAGTGATTAATGAATTGCTGCGCTGTGCGGCCTGAACGTCCCGAATGGGAAAACTCCCATTGCAAGGCTGCTGTACGCAGATCATCCGGAGGAAGTTGCACTCCCTGTTTACGGGCTAACTCGCTTACAATGGTTAAGTATTCCTGTTGGCTTGGTGCCACAAAACTCAATATAATACCAAAGCGGTCGGATAGGGAGATTTTTTCGTTAACGGCGTCAGCCCGGTGCAACTCGTCCATATTTTCACTGCGGTCACTCCAGGTTTCCTTAATTAAATGGCGCCGGTTGGAGGTGGCGTAAATCAGCACGTTGTCCGGTTTGGCCTCCAAGCCGCCTTCAATGACCGATTTCAAATACTTGTATTCGACTTCAAACTCTTCAAACGACAGGTCATCGAGGAAAATAATGAAACGCTGGCGATAGCCGCGGAGTAGCTCCATGAGCTTCGGCAGTGATGTAAGCTGGCTTTTGGCGACCTCTACCAAACGTAAGCCGTTGGCAAAGTACTCATTGGCCAGAGCCTTCACTGAGGAGGATTTACCGGTGCCTCTGGCGCCGGACAGCAGGACATGATTGGCCGGGCGGCCGGTGAGGAAAGCTTGGGTGTTAGTGATCAGCGTTGCTTTTTGACGGTCATAGCCGACGATATCGGTCAGACGGATGGTGTCATAATGCTTGATTCCTGACAGACCGGTTGCTTCCTGCCAACGGAAGGCGGCGTATTCTGCCATATCTCCGTAGCCATATTGCGTATAGTAGGTAATTAACAGCGCGGCAGCCTGTTCCGGTGTAGCGGACACGGACAGAAAACCGGGTTCCAGCAAACGGTACGGGCTAGGCGCAGCCGGGGGAAAGGTGGGAACAAAGTGCTCAATCAACTGGCTTTGCCGACCAGCCGGCAACTCGGCGGCGAAAAATTTCTGCAGTAGTCCAAGATCATGCAACCAGGCTTTTTGCAGGCTTTCGCCCAGCGTGCCGCCAGTTTTTTGTAAGGTCACACTTACGATATTCTTATCATGAGCCAGCAGATAGAGCAGGTACTGCTTTATCAGGTCGCCTTGCAGCGAAAGCGCTTCGGCTTTGCCGATTAATTCTCCGTACCAGGCGGCCTGCTCGGCCGGCGTGGCCGCTGCCGAGCAGATAGCCGGCAATTGCCGGATGATGTTGTCTTCCAATATTTTGCGGTAAATAATGAGTTCCTGTAATTGGGAAATGGGCGTAAACATAGCAATGACCTCGTGATAATCAGACCCTTAAGCGGGTTTTGATTCTTTCTACCGCTTCCAGTGTGTTTTCCTGGTTGCCGAAGGCAGTTAAGCGGAAGTATCCTTGACCGGCGGGACCGAAGCCGGAGCCGGGAGTTCCTACCAGATGGGCTTCGGTTAGCAGCTTGTCGAAAAAGGCCCAGGAATCCATGCCGTTAGGTGCCTTCAACCAAATATAAGGTGCATTGACGCCACCGTATACTTCCAGGCCAATGCTGGCAAGTCCTTCGCGGATTACTTTGGCGTTGGCCATGTAGTAGCTGATCAGGGCTTTAATCTCTTGCTGGCCCTGGGGAGAGTAGACGGCTTCAGCGCCTTTTTGAATAATGTAAGGCGTACCGTTGAACTTGGTCGTCTGCCGTCTGTTCCACAGCTTGTTCAGCGGATATAACTCACCGGCAGCGGTAAGAGCTTTGACAGTTTTCGGCACGACAGTGAAGGCGCAGCGGGTACCGGTAAAGCCGGCGTTTTTGGAGAAGGAACGGAACTCAATAGCTACGTCCTTGGCGCCTTCGATTTCATAGATGCTGTGCGGAATGCCTTCTTCCTGGATATAGGCTTCATAGGCAGCGTCGTATAAGATAATCGAGTTGTGTTTTTTGGCATAATCCACCCAGACTTTCAGCTCGTCTTTCGTCAGGGTGGTGCCGGTAGGATTGTTAGGCATGCATATGTAAATGAGATCGACTTTTTCTGACGGAAGCTGGGGGACGAATTTGTTTTCCGCATTGCAGGTCAGATACACTACATTGCCGAATCTGCCGTCCTGGCCAAGTGCGCCGGTTCTTCCTGCCATGACATTGGTATCCAGGTAGACCGGATATACCGGATCGGTGATGGCCACTCTGTTTTCCAGGCCGAAAATTTCCTGAATGTTGCCGACATCGCTTTTGGAACCGTCGCTGACAAAGACTTCGTCTACATCAAGCTGGATGCCGCGCGGATTGTAATCGGTCTGAATAATTTTTTCTATCAGGAATTGATAGCCCTGTTCCGGGCCGTAGCCTCTGAACGTATTTTCATTAGCCATTTCATCCACGGCGGCATGCAAGCCGGTAATAACCGACTGCGGCAAAGGACGGGTTACGTCGCCGATACCTAAGCGGATTACATTGGCCGACGGATTTTCTTCTTTAAATTTAGCAACTCTTCTTGCTATTTCGGCAAATAGATAACTGCCGGGAAGTTTTAAATAGTTTTCGTTTATAGTAGCCATACAGTAACTCCTTTCCAAAATACAGCAATACTCTATATATTATACTATAAAAGAGCAGAACTACGCATTAGTTATGTCAAAAAAGTTAGAACCTGAATTCAATCACGGAAATGCTAGGGAACCGCTGATTTAATGAGCCTGCCGGCCTGGCGAGAGATTTTTTCGGCTGGCAAGGAAGCAAAAGCGCAATCAGTGGTTCCCTAGGGCAGCAAGCGATTTTTTCGCCGGACAAGGCACATTCTCGTGGGTATAATAGGGTTATGGCAAGAAAATGTAACAAAGCATGGCGGGAAAATCATTGGTTATACGGCGTTTCCTAATGGTTGAATTCATGTTTTTAAGCTCTGCCGCAGAAAGAAAACGGCAGAGCTTATTACATCACTTAAAACTTAAGGACTGTTTTAGGGTTGACGAGGTAGGTACTAGTGCAGAGTGGGCGCGACAGTTTCGGTGGCAGTGTGGCTGCCGGTGTATTCATCCAGTTCGACGGTCTGCTTTTTGCGGCTTTGACCGGCATAGCGGATACCGGTCCATTCAGCCAGTTCCCGGTCGACGGTTACCAGGTCCTCAAGGCACAGCTCTTTGCAGGAGTGTTTTCCCAGAGCCTGGACGGCTAACTTCATTTCCTGCGTGCAGGAGGTAAGAAATTGAAATAGGTGGCGGGCTGCCTGATCAATGTCCAGCTTGTCGTTCATTTTACCGGTATATAAGGCAAGTTGGGAAGGGGGGGCCTGCGGGACGACCTTGAGTGCCTGAGTGTGCATGGCAGCCATGAGGGCAATGGTGCCGATATAGACGGCGTCCGCCCCCAACGCCAGTGCTTTTAGAAAATGCCCGGGCGTTGTCAGGCCGCCGGCAATAATCAGGCTGAACCGGTCACGCAGCTTATTTTCCTTTAGCCATTGTACCGTTCGTACCAGGGAATGAAGGGTGGGCAGCCCCAGATCGTCCTGCAGGGTAGGCGGTGCGGCAGAAGTACCACCCTCCGCGCCGTCAATGACGATGTAATCGGCTTGAGTTTGGGCAATGACTGCCAGTTCATATTCCAAGTAATCAGTCCCGGCAATTTTCACACCGATGGGAACATCGTACTGGGACTTCATAGAATCAATCATCGTGATGTAGTCTTTGGTGGAGCTTTTGCCCGGCATCCGTGAGTAAATGGTGGCGGGGCTTTTTTCATGCTCCAACTGCCAGGTTTTTTGCAGGTGCTCGTCTTTGGGAATGGTAATCGGTTCTTCGACAGCGCCGCCCCAGGCACCCTGGCCGAGCTGAATTTCAATGGCGTCCAACTGGCTAAGCTGTTCCTGACCACTGAGAAAGCCGCCACGGTGATATTGGCCGATCAAAAAACGGGCCGCCTTTCTTTCCTCCTGCGTAACAGCTGATTCACCGGTATTGGTGGACGTTCCGGCCAGGGCCGCACCCTGGGCCAGGGCTTCTTTCATCGCCAGGCTCAAAGAGCCGCCATAGGACATACCGGTAATCATGATCGGTATGTCCAGCAGCAGCGGTTTTTTCGCGGTTGGTCCGATCACCGTCCTGGTGCTTACTTCTTTCAGGCTGGCGGTTGGCAGGGAAAAAAGCTGCCGCGGATTGAGCAGGATGTCCTGCCAGGGAGAGCGTACAACCGGGCTGCCTAACGGTCTTGACAGTACGGTGCCTGATTCGGCCCGCATGGCCGCCTCGATGGCTGCCCGGGGAGTGAGCTTTTCCAGAGCGGTAACCAATAGGAAGGGATTGTCTTCATAAGCTTCAGTCATCATTTTTACCATGGCTTCATCCATGACCGGGTCCAGCATTTTCATTGCCAGTAAACTAAGCAGCATAACGCGGCCTCCTTTAATACAAGCAGTTTAGGCGTGTCGACATGAGTGTTCATCACCCATCTTCCGGCGTAGTTTCCGTCGTACTGCGTTAAATTTCCTCGAAATACGTCCGGTATTTCTGCGGAAATTTGCCTTGTCCGGCGAAAAAATCCGCTCGAAATCTGAGCAAGTCAACTCGTGCCAACACGCTTTAATTAGTTTCTAGTATCCCCACATGGGTTAAATCTATAAGCTGCCGGTAAAGTTTTACGAAAGTCTGGCCCTTTTTAGCATATATATACACTGTTACGGTTGCTGGGAAAGGCCGTGACTTTGCATGCGGCGGCCATCGCCGGTCTGCGCGAGGGAGTAAGGCCGGTTTATTAAGGGAGGCCACCGGCTAACTAGTAAAGTGAGGGCGTGATGATATGAGTGGGGCCAGAATCATGGCAGTAGGCACGGCAGTGCCGTCATATTGTGTCAGGCAGGAAGAAGTCAAAGCATTGGTAGCCGGTGTATTTAAAGAAAGAATGAGCCGTTTAGATAAGCTGTTGACTGTATTCGACAATACGGGAATTGAAACCCGGCATTTGGTATGTCCGCTGGAGTGGTATACCGTTCCTCATGGCTTTGCTGAGGCCAATGCTTTATATCAGACCCAGGCCTTAGAACTGGCTGAACAGGCGGCCCGGGCAGCCATTCACCAGGCCGGCGCCGGACCCGGCGATATTGGTGCCGTTTTTTTTATTTCCTCTACCGGTATTGCCACACCGACGCTGGATACAAAACTACTGTCCCGGTTGGGCTTGTCCCGCCATACCGTCCGTTTGCCGCTTTGGGGGTTGGGCTGCGCCGGTGGAGCCGCCGGTCTGGCACGAGCCGCGGAATATGTAAAAGCGCTGCCAGAGAAATTGGTGCTGCTGGTGGTTGTGGAATTATGCAGTCTAACCTTTCAGCATGGCGACGCCTCCAAGGCCAATGTCGTCGGAACGGGACTTTTTTCGGATGGCGCCGCCGCTGTTGTGCTGGGAGCAACAGGTCATGGCCCGGTGCTGCTTGATAGCTATAGTACGTTATTTGACAATACCGCTGCGATTATGGGCTGGGATGTGGTGGAATCGGGCTTTAAAGTACGCTTTTCCCGCGACATTCCTTCGCTCATTAGGGAACGGCTGCCTGGTGTGATGGAACAGGCCTGTTGCTATTGGGGCGTGGAGCAGGAAAAAATCCAGCATTATCTTGTGCATCCCGGCGGTGTGAAAGTGTTGCAGGCCTATGAAGACAGCCTGGCTCTGGCACCGGGGACTTTCTGCCTGGCCTACGAGGTACTGGCCCGCTATGGCAATATGTCCAGCGCCTCCATTTGCTTTGTGTTGGCGGACTTTTTGCGCAAAACGGAACCGGCCGGCCAGTATGGGATATTGCTATCCATGGGCCCCGGTTTTTGCGCCGAGCAGGTATTGTTTCAATGGTAGCGGTAGGTTTTTATCTATTGCTGGGCTGTCTGGTTTGCCAGCGTCTGGGAGAACTGCTGCTGGCCCGGCGAAATCGGACCTGGTTGCTTAAACAAGGGGCAAAGGAATTTGGCAAAAGGCATTATCCGTTGTTTTTTCTGCTGCATATAGCCTGGTTTAGTTGTCTGCTGAGCGAAAGCCTGTATAACGGACCGACGCTGCACAGCTTTTGGTATATATGGGGCGTGGGACTGGCAGTGGCTCAGGTCCTCCGGTATTGGTGCATGGGGAGTTTAGGGCGCTATTGGAACACCCGGATTTTAATCGTACCGGGAGCGGCGCGGATACGGCGCGGCCCTTACCGCTATGTGCCGCATCCCAATTATGTGGCGGTCTGTTTGGAATTATTTTGTATTCCCATGATCTTTGACGCTATGGTAACGGCCCTGCTATTTTCCCTGCTTAATCTTATCTTGCTGGTAGGCGTCCGGGTCCCGACTGAGAACAAGGCTTTACGGCTGCTGCAATAAGCGAGGGAAAAAGTAGCTGGACAAAGAAAGTAAAATACATTACAATTTTTATAGACAATCATATATGACACAACATAGCTGGGGGCGCCGTGTGGCTGAGAGGAATGATTTCCGACCCTTGGAACCTGATGTGGTTAGCACCACCGTAGGGATAGCTTAGAACAATGAAATGACGGGCTGCTCTAGGCAGCCCGTTTTTTATTTATACATAATCTTAAAGGGGGAGCATGATGAATTACACAACACAAATGGATGCCGCTAAAAAAGGAATTATTACCCGGCAGATGGAGCTTGTGGCCCAAAAGGAAAGAATGGAAGTAACCCGGCTGCGGGACTTAATTGCCGAGGGAAAGGTCGTCATACCGGCCAACAAACATCACACCAGCCTGGCCCCGGAAGGCGTGGGCGCCGGACTGCGGACAAAAATCAACGTCAATCTGGGCGTGTCGAAAGACTGCTGCGATCTTGACCTGGAACTGGAAAAGGCCAGAAAAGCGATCGACTTAAAAGCAGAAGCGATTATGGATTTGAGCTGTTATGGCAAGACACAGGAGTTTCGCCGTAAATTGATTGATTTTTCGCCGGCCATGATTGGCACGGTGCCCATGTATGATGCGGTAGGGATGCTGGACAAGGAGCTAAAGGATATTACCGCTGATGAGTTTTTCCAGGTGGTCGAACGGCATGCCCAGGATGGAGTTGACTTCATGACCATTCACTGTGGCATTAACCGGGCTACGGCCGAACGTATCAAACGAAATAAGCGGCTTACCCACATTGTTTCCCGAGGCGGGTCGCTGTTGTTTGCCTGGATGGAACTCAATCAGCGGGAAAATCCTTTTTATGAGCAATATGATAGACTGCTGGACCTGTGCGAACAATATGATGTAACCATCAGTCTGGGCGATGCCTGCCGGCCGGGTTGTATCCAGGACGCTACCGACGCATCACAGATTGAAGAGTTAATTACACTGGGAGAGCTGACTAAACGGGCCTGGGAACGAAATGTTCAGGTTATGATTGAAGGGCCCGGCCATATGGCGCTCAATGAAATTGCCGGTAATATGATGCTGGAAAAGCGGTTGTGCCATGGCGCACCGTTCTATGTGCTGGGACCGCTGGTGACTGATGTGGCGCCCGGCTATGATCATATCACCAGTGCTATTGGCGGAGCTATCGCGGCAGCTAATGGCGCCGACTTTTTGTGCTATGTCACGCCGGCGGAGCATCTCAGACTGCCTGATCTGGAGGATATGAAAGAAGGAATTATCGCCTCCCGGATTGCCGCCCATGCGGCGGATATCGCCAAGGGAATTCCAGGTGCCCGCGAATGGGATAATGCGATGAGTGCGGCCAGGGCCGATGTTAACTTCCCCAAAATGATCGAATTGGCTATTGATCCGGAAAAAGCCAGACGCTATCGGGAATCGTCGGCACCGGAAGCGGAAGATACCTGTACCATGTGCGGCAAGATGTGTCCGATGAAAAATATGAAAAAACTGATGAATGGCGAGGACTTGTGCATTAAATAAAAAAGAGAGGCGTTCCGGAGCGGTAATCATTCCGGGCGCCTCTCTTTATATGTGTAATTTATTTAATGACCATAACCGGGCACTTGGCATGATGTAAAACATAATGGCTCACGCTGCCCATGACTAGCTCTTTCAGTACACCCAGGCCCCGTCGTCCCATCACAATAACATCATAGCCTTGGGTCTGGGCGAAGCCGGGAATCCGCTCTGCCGGTGAGCCCAGTTCCAGAAAGGTGGCACTGTGTACCTCCGGCGGCAACAAGCCAACCGCCTCTGCCAGGACATGGTTGCCGAATTCCTCGGCATTTTCCATAAAATCTTCCGGAATATACGTGGTTCCCAGCGGTGCATATACCTGTAAATCTTTAAAAGAAATCATAACATGCAACAAGCCTACGGTGGCGCCGGTGCAAGCGGCCAGATAGCCGGCATGCTGGACCGCCTTATAGGAGTTGGGAGAACCGTCGACAGGGACCAGAATTTTTTTGTATTGTACTGCGTTCATTCGTTAATCCCCCTTTGCTTACATGTAATTAAATAGAATCACCTACTGGTTGCGGGCTGGCTTACGAAAAAATTCTTGCTTGGCAACGAGTAAGGTAAAGAGAATTTATCTATACTATTATAATAATGTAATTTTCTGTATATGTCAAAATTTACGGCAGGAATAGCTTTCTAATACTAAAAAAATTTGCTATAATTTCCTTTATGGTACATACATGCAGGAAATACTGGCTTTATAGCGAAAAGCAAAACAATATTATGCTAATGGTCCGTCTATTCTAAAACCATAATGACTTCACGGGCCTTTTCCCGCGAATTTTTTTACGCTTTCAAAGTAGACAGACCATTAGACTGTGGCAAAGGAGTAGGAATATGACGACCAATCCGGGAGTAGCTTCTAACTTTATTCACGATATAATTAATGAAGATCTGAAAAACAACAAACATGACAGCAGGGTTCATACCCGTTTCCCGCCGGAACCGAACGGCTATCTGCATATTGGACACGCCAAATCTATCTGTTTAAATTTTGGTACGGCTGCCAAATACGAGGGACTGTGCAATCTCCGGTTTGACGATACCAATCCCAGCAAAGAGGATGTCGAATATGTCGACTCCATCAAAGAAGATGTAAAATGGCTGGGGTTTGACTGGGATGACCGGATGTTTTATGCTTCCGATTATTTTGCTAAACTTTACGGATATGCCGTACAGCTGATTAAATCGGGTAAAGCCTATGTATGCGATTTAGATGCCCAAAGCATTAGAGAATACCGTGGCACCCTGACCGAGCCGGGCAAGGAAAGCCCTTACCGTAACCGTTCGGTAGAGGAAAACCTGGACCTTTTTGAGCGTATGAGGCAGGGAGAATTTGCCGATGGTTCACGGGTGTTAAGAGCAAAAATAGATATGGCTTCGCCGAACTTAAACATGCGTGATCCAGTATTGTACCGGATTTTGCGGGCCAATCATCACCGTACCGGCGATGCCTGGTGTATCTATCCGATGTATGACTATGCCCATCCGATTTCCGACGCCATAGAAGGGATTACCCATTCCATTTGTACATTGGAATTTGAAGCGCACCGTCCGCTCTATGACTGGGTGCTGGAGGCGCTCGAAATTGAAGACCGGCCGCAGCAAATTGAATTTGCCCGGCTGAATTTGACCAATACGGTGATGAGCAAGCGGCATCTGCGGACTTTGGTGGAGGAAGGACAGGTAAACGGCTGGGATGATCCCCGCATGCCGACCATTTCCGGACTGCGCCGGCGGGGCTATACACCGGAGGCTATCCGTGATTTTTGTGAACGTATTGGCATTTCCAAGAGCAACAGTACGGTAGACGTGGCTTTGCTGGAACATTGCATCCGGGAGGATTTAAACAGCCGGGCGGCACGGGTAATGGCGGTTCTGCGCCCCTTAAAGCTTGTCATCACAAACTATCCGGAAAATACGGTCGAAGAATTGGAAGCGGAAAATAATCCGGAAAATCCGGATATGGGTAAACGGAGCATTCCTTTCTCCCGGGTAATATATATAGAGCAAGAGGATTTTATGGAGAATCCCCCTAAGAAGTTTTTCCGGCTGGCGCCTGGACAGGAGGTTCGGCTAAAGCACGCCTACATTATCAAATGCGAACAGGTCATTAAAGATGAAGTTAGCGGCGAAGTCAAGGAAATTCACTGCACCTATGATCCGGATACCAAAAGCGGCGGTATTGCCAGCGGACGTAAGGTAAAAGGTACGCTGCACTGGGTTTGTGCGGAGCGGGCTGTTGATGCCGAAGTGCATCTTTATGATTATTTATTTAAAGATGACGCGGACTCGGAAGAAGGAGCCTTGTTTAATCCTGACTCACTGGAAATACTTACCGCCTGTAAGGTGGAGCCAGGTTTGCTTGATACTGTAGCGGGAACCCGTTACCAGTTCTTACGGCAGGGGTATTTTTGTACCGATCTGGATTCTACTCGCAGCAAACTTATTTTTAACCGCATTGTGGGTTTGCGTGATTCCTGGGCGAAAAACCAGAATAAGAGCAATGGATAAATAAAGCAGCCGGAGGCAAGTCATCCGGCTGTTTCTTATAAGAAGCCGGTTCATCGGTTAAAATACAGACTGATCGAATTCTGCCAAATTTCCGCAAAATACGATAAAAAATTATTTATTGTTTTAACAACTACCGACTTATGATATAATCAATAGGGTTCGAAGACGTATATCAGGAGGAATTTACGTGGGATTTAGATTGAAACCCAAAGAAGAAAAGTTTTTCCAATTATTATCTGAACAAGCTGTATTGGTTCAAAAGTCGGCAGAGATTCTTGCTTTGGCGATGCATGAGAAAGATAAATTAGTTGAATTGATGGGGCTGATTGATTCGGTGGAAAAAAATGCCGATGAAATTGTAGCCAAGGTCGGTGAACGGTTGCAGAAGACTTTTATCACCCCCTTTGACCGGGAAGATATTTTTACGCTGGTGCAGAAACTTGATGATGTGATCGACGGAATCAAAGGGATTATTGAAAGAATGCACCTTTATAATGTTGGTACCGCTACTCCCGGTGTCCAGGAACTTAGCGAGCTGGTTGTGAAGGCTTCCAAACAGATTGAAAAAGCGGTCAGCTATTTGAGCGATTTAAAGAAGTCCCATATTAAAATTGAGGCGCGCTGTAGTCGCATTATGGAGCTGGAGGCTGAAGGCGACCGGCTGTACCGTGAGGAAATGGGCAAATTGTTCAGAGATTGTCAGGACCCGATTGAAATCATCAAGTGGAAAGAAATTCTGGCCAATCTGGAAGATATGCTGGACCTTTCGGAAGATATTGCTGATGCCCTAAAGAGAGTAGTGCTGAAATATGCCTGATTTTATTCTTTTATATATTGTCGTTTTTCTGGCGGTTGCCTTTGATTATATCAACGGCTTTCATGATACGGCCAATGCGATTGCCACTTCTGTGTCGACCAGGGCGATTAAGCCCCAGTATGCTATCTTGCTGGCTGCTTCGCTTAATTTTCTAGGGGCGCTCCTAAGTACCGGTGTTGCCAAAACGATTGGCGGCGATATCGTAAGGTCAGCGTCGCTGGTAAGCCAGGAAGTGATTATTTCCGCGTTGGTGGGAGCCATTGCCTGGAATCTGCTTACCTGGTGGTACGGCATTCCGAGCAGCTCGTCCCATGCCTTGATCGGCGGTGTTATGGGATCGGTTATCGTTGGTTCCGGCTGGGATGCTCTTAATACGGTCGGCATTGAAAAAATCATATTATCCCTCATTCTTTCGCCTATATTGGCCTTGGTTTCCGGCTATGTTATTATGATCATCCTGTTATGGGTCTTCGGGCGGTTTGCGCCGATGGCGTTAAATTCGGGCTTTAAGCGAATGCAGCTCCTGTCGGCTAGTTTAATGGCCTTTTCCCATGGTTCCAATGACGCACAAAAGGCCATGGGCATTATTACGTTGGCGCTCTTAAGTGCCGGCCAGATTCCCACGTTAGAGGTTCCAACCTGGGTTAAACTGGTTTGTGCTACGGCTATGGCACTAGGGACGGCAGCCGGTGGCTGGAAGATCATAAAAACTATGGGCACTAAAATTTTTAAGATGGAACCGATTAATGGTTTTGCTGCCGATCTGAACTCATCCTTGGTTATCTTTTCCGCTACTTTTTTGCATTTGCCAGTAAGCACCACCCATGTGGTGTCCGGTTCAATTATGGGTGTGGGTTCGGCCAAACGGGTCAAGGCTGTGCACTGGAGTGTGGCGCAGCAAATGGTATATGCCTGGTTTCTGACCATTCCGCTAAGCGGTATTACCAGTGCTATTGTTTATAAGCTGTTACATATTTTTTAAGTATGTTCTATAATAATATATAGTAGAAGATAAATGAAGCAGTACCGCCGCAGGCGGTGCTGCTTCACTAAATTATGGAGAGGATGGAGCCTGATGTCTAAAATAAAGAAAAATCTCAGTGATGCCGATATGCTGGTGGGATGGAAAGAAACGATTTCTTTTGAGTCGGACGTATATAAGGAGGACCCGGCCAAGGTGCAGACACCGACCAAGACGAAGGACAAGCCGGAGGCCAAAAGCTTTCTTTCCTCCTTTTTGACACCGGAGCTGGAGGAGAAGATCGGTAAGGCCCTGCTGGATTTAAAATTGGAATTATATAAAAAGGGGACGGTCGATTTTGCGTTAAAGGTTTCACATGATAATGAACGGGTCATTATTCAGGCTGTTCCAGTCAAAGAAAAAAAGCAAGCCGGTAAGTAGTCAAGTTGATATTTGTGTACAATATTGAATAATTATTACATACAGGGACACCCTAAGAGAAAAGTGCTGGATTTGTTCTGCCGTGATAATAACGAAAAGGAACGTGGGAAAATATTCACAAATGTTAAAATAGTTCAGACAACCACGCTAGTCGTTGAAATATTCAATAAATTGTGGAAAATGCAGCAAAAACGCCGCTAACCGCCCGTAAGGATATTTCTTCTTTACATGTATATGGTAAAGGTGTATATTAATAATGTGTATTACCTACCATAAAGTCGTGGCTTTTTTGCTGTGCAGCAGCAAGCGTTGCTCAATGCGATATGCGAGAATAAATATGCATACTAATGTATTATTATTCGTTATGCAAAATTGCACTATAGAGAGGGGATTGATTTATGGCTAGAAAAATGAAAACAATGGATGGAAACACCGCGGCTGCCTACGTTTCGTATGCCTTTACGGAAGTGGCGGCTATCTATCCCATCACACCTTCATCGCCGATGGCGGAGCATGTGGATGAATGGGTGGCGCAGGGCAAGAAAAATATTTTCGGACAACCTGTGCGCGTAGTGGAAATGCAGTCTGAAGCCGGTGCCGCCGGTGCGATGCACGGTTCTTTGCAAGCCGGGGCGCTGACGACTACATATACGGCTTCTCAGGGATTATTGCTGATGATTCCTAATATGTATAAAATAGCAGGTGAGCTGTTGCCCGGTGTTTTTCATGTAAGCGCCCGTGCTCTTGCCGCCAATTCCTTGAATATTTTTGGTGACCATCAGGATGTTATGGCTGCCCGTCAGACCGGTTTTGCCCTGCTGGCAGAAAGCAGTGTTCAGGAAGTTATGGATTTGTCACCCATTGCCCATCTGGCAGCTATCAAGGGGAAAATTCCGTTTGTCAGCTTTTTTGATGGTTTCAGAACTTCCCATGAAATTCAAAAAATTGAAGTGCTGGAATACGATGAACTGGAAAAACTGCTGGACAAGGATGCTTTGGAAGCTTTCCGGCGCAATGCATTGAATCCTGACCATCCGGTAGTTAGAGGAACAGCGCAGAATCCGGATATTTACTTCCAGGAACGGGAAGTTGTAAATAAGTATTATGAACAAATTCCTGCACTTGTAGAAGATTATATGGAACAGATTAATAAACTGACCGGACGGAATTACCACTTGTTCAACTATTATGGTGCGCCCGATGCGGAGCGTCTAATTGTGGCTATGGGCTCGGTGTGTGAAGCCATCGAGGAAACGGTTGATTATCTGAACCAAAAAGGGGAAAAGGTCGGCCTGTTAAATGTGCATCTTTACCGTCCTTTCTCGCTGGAGCATTTCTTCAAATACATCCCGCAGACGGTGAAAAAGATTGCCGTACTGGACCGGACCAAAGAACCGGGATCGCTGGCTGAACCGCTGTATTTGGATGTGAAGAGCGCTTTCTATGGTAAAGAATGGCAGCCGGTTATTGTCGGCGGACGGTATGGCCTGGGCTCCAAAGACGTAGTTCCCGCGCATATTGTGGCGGTGTACGATAACCTGAAGCTGGAACAGCCGAAAGATGGCTTTACCATGAGTATTGTGGATGATGTCACCTTCACTTCCCTGGCTTTGCCTGAATACGATCTCGACACGACACCGGAGGGGACTAAGGCCTGTAAATTCTGGGGACTGGGTTCCGATGGAACGGTTGGCGCCAACAAGAGCGCGATCAAGATTATTGGTGACCATACCAAAATGTATGCTCAGGGGTATTTTGCTTATGACTCGAAAAAATCAGGCGGTATCACCGTATCTCATCTGCGGTTTGGCGATAAGCAGATAAAATCGCCCTATCTGATTAATAAGGCTGATTTTGTTGCCTGCCATAACCAATCTTATGTGGATAAATATGATGTGTTGGACGGCTTGAAGAAAAACGGCAACTTCCTGTTGAACTGTATTTGGAATAAAGACGAACTGGATGCAAAGCTGCCGGGAGCCATGAAACGCTATATTGCCAACAACAATATTCAGTTCTATACCATAGATGCTGTGGACATTGCACAGCAATTGGGTTTAGGCGGCCGTATCAATATGATCATGCAAGCGGCTTTCTTCAAAATTGCCAATATCATTCCGTTGGAAGACGCCGTAAAGTATTTAAAAGATGCAGTTGTTAAATCCTATGGCAACAAAGGTCAGAAAGTTGTCGACATGAATAATGCCGCTATTGACCAAGGTGTTGATGCCATTGTGAAGATTGAAGTTCCCGAGTCCTGGAAAACGGCGAAGGATGTGGCTGCTGAGCAAAAAGAAGTTCCTGCCTTCATCAAAGACATTTTAGTACCGATGAATCGCCAGGAAGGCGATAAACTACCGGTAAGCGCCTTTGCTGGCATGGAGGACGGCACCTTCCCGCTAGGTACGGCAGCGTACGAAAAACGTGGCATTGCCGTAAATATTCCTGAATGGCAGATTGACAAGTGCATTCAATGTAACCAATGTGCCTTTGTTTGTCCTCATGCGACCATTCGACCGGTATTGATTAATGCAGAAGAACAGGCCGCTGCACCGGAAGGCTTTACCTCCAAACCGGCTGCCGGCGCTAAGGATTTGTCCTACCGCATTGCTGTGGCGCCGCTCGACTGCACCGGGTGCGGCAACTGCGCCAACATCTGTCCGGCCAAGGAAAAAGCCTTGATTATGAAGCCGCTGGAAACACAGCATGCACAGATCGACCTGTGGGAGTATGCTATGTCTCTGTCGCCAAAGGCTAATCCGATGAATAAGAATACCGTTAAGGGCAGCCAGTTTGAACAGCCGCTGCTCGAATTCTCCGGTGCCTGCGCCGGCTGCGGTGAAACTCCGTACGCCAAATTGGTTACGCAATTGTTTGGCGATCGCATGATGATTGCCAATGCCACGGGCTGCTCGTCCATCTGGGGAGCCAGTGCACCGTCCATTCCGTACACTACCAATCATAAAGGCCAGGGACCGGCTTGGGCAAACTCCTTGTTCGAGGATAATGCCGAATATGGTTTAGGGATGCATTTAGGGGTTTCCCAGGTTCGTCAGAAGTTGGCTGCCGATGTACAGGCTGCGCTGGCGGTTGCCGGTTCGGATTTGAAAGCCGCTTTGGAAGATTGGCTGGAAAATATAAATAATGGGGCAGGCACCCGTGACCGTGCGGATAAAGTGATTGCCCTGCTGGAAGCAGAAAAAGACAAGGCTTCGGTTTTACAGGAAATCTATAAAAACAGAGACTTCCTGGCTAAACGTTCACAGTGGATCTTTGGCGGCGACGGCTGGGCTTACGATATTGGGTTTGGCGGCCTGGATCATGTGCTGGCGTCCGGCGAAGATGTAAATGTGCTGGTTTTTGACACGGAAATATACTCCAATACGGGCGGTCAATCATCCAAATCCACACCAACTGCGGCAATCGCTAAATTTGCTGCCGGCGGTAAGCAGGTTAAGAAAAAGGACCTGGGCATGATGGCCATGAGCTATGGTTATGTATATGTTGCTCAGATTTCCATGGGTGCCGACAAGAATCAGACCTTGAAGGCGATTGCCGAGGCAGAAGCGTATCCGGGTCCTTCCTTGATCATTGCTTATGCGCCTTGCATCAGTCATAGTATTAAGGGTGGTATGGGCTATAGCCAGGTAGAAGCGAAGAAAGCGGTTGAGTCCGGTTATTGGGCTATGTACAGATATAATCCTCAGTTAAAAGAGGCTGAGAAAAATCCGTTTGTGCTGGACTCCAAGGAGCCAACAGCCGATTTCAGAGAGTTTTTATTGAGTGAAGTTCGCTATGCATCCTTGCAAAAACAGAATCCGGAAACTGCCGAAATACTGTTTAAGAAGACAGAAGCAGATGCAAAAGAACGTCTGGCCACTTATAAACGGCTGGCACAAAATTAGTTTGTAAAAAGAATATAAGAACAAAAAAGATGCGCCTGAGCCGCAATTGCGGTTCAGGCGCATCTTTTTTTGGAGTAAGGCTGATAAGGTACTGTTATCCCCTGATTAAATACTGTAATAATAAACTAACATCTTCCGGCTCGGACGCAATGATTTCCATTTCGTCAATTTTTGCTTCGCTAAAGAGGTTTGATAAAGCAACATACTGTGACAACTTTGATTTCAGGTTTAACCGATCCCCTTCATTGGTAACCAGCTCCACCCGCCCTTTGCATTGATCCAGGACTTCAAAGAAACGCTTGACATCGGTTATGTTCGTTATTTTCATCAGAAGCCTCCTTAATATGATATGATTTGTATTCTGTTTTCTACATTTTACCATGTATTTTTAAGTCTGAACATGAGAAACTGATTTTTTGTGCATAGATAATTTGCCATGATCAGGAAAAGTGGTATAATGATTAAACTGCAGTTTTGCTTGCTGCATCGGATCGCAAAGACCGGGAGAGAATAAGAAGACTAGGATTTGCAGGAGGTTGTATGGAGGGGTCGGCTGCGTTAGGGCAGGAACGTGTAGATAAATTATTATGGCGGTATTCTGTCCCTGCCATGATCGGCATGGTTGTCAATGCTCTATATAATATTGTGGACAGTATTTTTGTAGGAAACGGAGTTGGCGAATTTGCCCTGGCAGCGGTAGCCATTGCTTTTCCGGTTATGATTATCTTAATGGGCTTTGGTATGCTGATCGGGGTGGGGGCCGGTTCGCTGGTTTCTATCCGGATGGGAGAAGGACGAAAAGAAGATGCCGAAAAAATTTTGGGCAATGCGTTTACTCTGTCGGTTTTGTGCGCTATTGTTCTCAGTGCCATTATACTGCCCTTTTTAGACCCTGTTTTACAGTTGCTTGGTGCCGAACCCAATATATTGCCCTATGCAAGAGATTTTACTAAGGTCATTCTCTGGGGCAGCTTGTTTATGTATGTCGGATTTGGTTTGAATAGTATTGTACGGGCCCAAGGTGATCCGAAAATCGCCATGGCTACTATGCTTATTTCTGCCGGCATCAATGTTGTTTTAAATCCGCTGTTTATTTTCTACTTTCAACTGGGGATCACCGGTTCGGCGCTTGCCACTGTGATTGCTCAAATGGTAGCTTCTGTATGGATTATACTGCATTTTCTCCGGAAAAAGAGTTATTTGCGGCTAAAAAACCAGTATATGGCCTTGGATTTTACCGTTGTTTTTCAGATTATAAAAACCGGCGCATCTCCCTTTTTGATGCAAATCGCCGCCAGTGTTGTCAATGTACTGTTTAATCATAGCCTGCTGCTATATGGCGGAGAAATTGCCGTTGCTTGCATTGGTGTGATCACCCGGATAGGGATGCTGCTATTGATGCCGATTTTCGGAATTAGTCAGGGTGCACAGCCGATTATTGGCTATAACTATGGCGCGAGAAGCTATAACCGGGTCATTGAAGCAGTCCGCAGGGCAAGTTATGCTGCTTCCGCGTTATCGCTGGCAGGATTCCTGGTAGTACAATTTTTTAGTGAAAGCATTGTCGGTGTGTTTAACCAAAATGCAGAGTTTATTGCCATAGGTGCCAAAGGCCTTCGTCTGTTTCTGCTGCTGCTTCCCGTTATCGGCTTTCAGGTGATCGGTGCCAATTACTTTCAGGCGGTTGGCAAGGCTCAATATGCTATTTTCTTCAGTATGTCCCGTCAGGTGATTATACTTATCCCAATGCTCTTACTGTTGCCGCCTTTATTCGGTTTGAATGGGGCTTGGGCCGCTGCACCGCTGGCCGATCTGGGCTCGTTTTTGTTAACCGGTTATTTTTTATTTAAAGAAATTCGCACACTCAGGCAGTCAGAGACACTATAAAATAGTACTAAGGCTTGCAGGGCAGGGGTTATTGTAATATGCTGTTAGTAAGACTTAAATGCGCTCTCTGACTGAAAGCTAATACACTGGGCCGTCTAAACTTGTATTAGGAGGGACTTCCTTGATTAAATGTGAACGTATGTTATCAGAATTTTTTGAGTTGGTAAAAATATCTTGTCCATCCCGTGATGAACGTAAGGTGGCTGACTTATTGTTTTCCCGACTGGAGAAACTTGGCTTAAAAGTTGAGGAGGATCAGGCGGGTAAGGCGATTGCCGGCAATACCGGTAATTTGATAGCTCTTTTGGCGGGGAATGTGTCTGGGGCGCCAACTGTGCTGTTTACGGCACACCTGGACTGTGTTGAACCCTGCAGCGGTATTGAGCCGGTAATTGATAAGGGAATTATTCGTTCGTCCGGCAATACCATTTTGGGTTCCGATGATAAAGCCGGAGTTGTTGCTATCATGGAGGCTTTGCGTGTTGTAACCGAAAAGGGTCTTCCTCATGGCGATATTCAGGTTGTCTTTACTGTATCGGAAGAGGCCGGGCTGGACGGTTCCAAGCACGTAGCGCAGTCAAAGCTTAAGGCCGATTTCGGCTACGCGCTTGATTCGAGTGGATCGCCGGGCGAGATTATTACTAAAGCGCCGGGTCAAAACCAGATCAATGTTGTGGTTCGTGGCAAAACAGCTCATGCCGGCGTGGCGCCGGAAGAAGGAATTAACGCTATCGTAGTGGCAGGCAAAGCCTTGGCTAAGATTAAACAAGGCCGTATTGATGAAGAGACAACGGCCAATATTGGTGTGATTAAAGGCGGGCAGGCTACCAATATCGTTCCGGATAAAGTAGAAATGGCCTGTGAGGCAAGAAGCCGGAATATGGATAAGCTGGCAGCACAGACTGAGCATATGAAAGTGGTATTTGAGGAAACGGCGAAGGAAAACGGCTGCCGGGCAGAGGTTGCCGTTGAAACCGCATATGGCTCCTTTGTACTGGAAGATAACAGCCCGGTAGTTGCTTTAGCAGTAAAAGCAGCCGAAAGCATTGGTCTGGAACCTGTTCTCAAAGCAACTGGCGGCGGTAGTGATGCCAACTATTTTAACAGTTATGGTATTCCTACAGCAGTACTTGGTGTGGGCATGTCCAAGGTCCATACTACAGAGGAGTATATAAAAGAGGTTGATTTGTATAAAGCCGGCGAATATGTTCTGGCAATTATAAAAGCTGCCGCTGAGCAGAATAAAACCCGCTAGAGACAAATACCGCGCCAGAGAAACTATACAGCAAGCTGTTATTTCTAGAGGCTAGAGCGTGTTTTCAGATTAACGGAATATGAACCGGAGAGCCTTGTCAGGGGATGTTTCGGATAGTTTGAAAACACGCTCTAAATAACGGTCTGCCCTGCTAGTTGTTTCAGCGTCATTTTAAGAGGAACGTGCATGGCGAAATTATTAATTCTTATTAACTTAGCTTATTTTTTTCTTGGCATTAATGGTGTTATTGGTGGGGTTAATCTTTTGGAGATTGCCGGGACTTTTAAAGTAGAGCCGTATGTGATTGGCTACTTAGCTACTTTTATGTCTGTAGGCAGTACGGCAGCTGTATTTTTTACGGGTTTCTTTGCCAGACGGCTGCAGGTTAATCAAGTCCTGATTGCGGCGCTTGTGCTATTGATTTTTTGCTACGTGGGTATTGCCTTGGGCGGTAGTTTATTTACTTTTGGTTTGGCCATGCTCGGCTGCGGTATCGGGACTGGCGTCTTTTTGTTTATTGCCAATTATGTCATCATAACATTTTATCAGAACGAAAGCAGGACGGCGCACCTAAATTTTATAAATTTTTCTTATAGTGCCGGGGCAGTCGTTACGCCTATTGCTGCTGGAGTACTGCTCAAACATGATGTTTCTTGGGAACAGCTATATTTGCTGACTGCCGCATATATTTTTTTCCTGTTGCTGCTGGCTTTGCCGACCCAAAGGCTTGTGACCGACAACGGCAAGCGCAGAACAAGCAGCGAGCCGAAAGAGAACTGGAATGTTAATGTGTATATTATCGGTTTTGTTTTCGTTTGCTACGCATTGGCAGAAGTGATTTTCTCCAACTGGATTGTTGTGTATTTGCGGGAATTTCTTGCGGTGGATATTGTGCAGGCCGGCGGCATTTTGTCTTTGTTCTGGGCCTTTATGACACTGGGAAGACTGAGCGCCGGATTGATTACGAGATATATCAGAGTTGACTATTATATTATAGGTTCGGCGACATTGGCATTTTTTTCCTATCTGACGGTTTTATTGCTGAAGAACACTTACTTGATCATGATTGCTGCAAGTTTTATGGGGCTGTTTTTTTCCGGCCTGTATGCTTCGTTGGTCTCTTATGGTACGATGCAATCTAAACAGGCGTCTTCTAAGCTGGTGAATTTTTATATTTCCATAAGCTCTGTCGGAAGTATCTTGTGTTTTCTTCTGTCCAGCGCAGTGAATCAATACTTTGGGGTGTACTGTAATCTTCTGTTAAGTGCAGGAGCCATGGGCATGGTTGCGTTGCTTGTTGGCATCACGATGTTCATTAACAAGTCCCAAAAGCAGAATATACAAACCGGATAAGGAAGGTGGTCTTATGGAAGAGTTTCAATTATATACGCCGGAGGAAGGATTTATTGAGATTACTTCGCAGGTGATGGCAGCGGTAGCGCGCAGTAAGGTAGAAGAAGGTCTATGCCAGGTGTTTGTGCCACATACGACGGCAGGTGTAACCATTAATGAAAATGCTGATCCGGATGTAGTTACAGACATGCTGAAGGCTCTGGACCATATGGTGCCCAGTCTGGCTTATCGACATGATGAAGGCAACTCGCGGGCCCATATGAAAAGTTCTTTGCTAGGCTGCTCGCTAGTTATAGCCATTACTAGGGGAAAACTAGTGTTAGGCAGATGGCAGGGAATTTACTTCTGTGAATTTGACGGACCCCGAAGCAGACGCTATTGCGTTCATGTTATCAGGCAGGCTGAGTCTATATAAGTAAGTAGGCTTATAGTTGTAGAAAAAAATTGTCGAATTATCTGTTGACATAAATAACAGGGCATGCTATTATATAAAAGTCGCTGAACAGGGCGGCAGGAAATGGTAAGAAAGCCAACAAAAAACAGGTTGACAGGCAAAAGCCGATGTGATAGTATATAAAAGCTGTCGCAAGGCGGCGGTCAACAGGAACTGCGGTAACGCAGTCCGGTGTTCTCTGAAAACTGAACAATGTAAGGTATAAACAATATGCCAGATGTGCGGACTCGTATCACTTAGGTGATACAGTCACAATAAATAATTCTTTAAACAATTATAGAGCCATCAAAAGGCTCCATCAAATGGGAAGTCACTACCGTGACCTTGAACTTTTGTCTGTGTATACAGACGAGAAAGAGAGAGGCGCATGGACGACATACTTTTATGGAGAGTTTGATCCTGGCTCAGGACGAACGCTGGCGGCGTGCCTAACACATGCAAGTCGAACGGTCTGGTGTTTAACACCAAACGCTACATGCTAACCGGGGAATCACAATTGAGCCGCGTCTTATGAACGAGCGAAGCGAGTTCATCACGCATCTTCAAAGTGACTAACCGGAAAGTAAGAGCGATTGGTGTTGAACGCCAGGTAGTGGCGAACGGGTGAGTAACGCGTAAACAACCTGCCTCATAGATGGGGACAACACCGCGAAAGTGGTGCTAATACCGAATGTTTTGATCTTGCCGCATGGTGAGATTAATAAAGGTGGCCTCTAAATTATGCTACCGTTATGA
>NZ_FODY01000036.1 GCF_900110485.1 Propionispora vibrioides
GGATAAGTGATGTGTTCTCTAGATCAATGTGCACTTTCTTCTGTGAAGTTTTCAGGGAATGAAGCCCGTAAGGGAGAATTCACCTGAACAAATATATAGATTGTTCAGCATGCTACAGATGCAAGGCGGAGCGAGGACGAGACGGGAGCTGTACTGGTAAGTACGCGGAAGGATCGCCCGGAGCGACAACGAAGCAGATGGGGCATGATCAACAATCGGATATCCAGTGACGATAGCTGTGGGGTCCCACCTGTTCCCATACCGAACACAGTAGTTAAGCCCACATACGTCGAAAGTACTTGGTTGGAAACGGCCCGGGAGGATAGATAGTTGCTGGTTAAGAGAAAGACACTCACCTTGGTGGGTGTTTTTTTGTTGTGCTTTGAGACTGGTTAACACATCAAGAAAGACCGGCGAGGGTCGTACCATAACAATGCAGGAGCGCTGTCGCTGACTTACGCTTATGTTAAGATACGACCCCCACCGGGTGGCAGTAGCTTATTTACTGCTTTCTAGCGCTTTATTGTAGAATAGTTTTACTTATAGCCATAAAATTCATCGGCTTGTGTCGTTCCTTACGGCCGTTACGGAAAAAGGCGGTCCGCAGGATGCCGGAAGGGGAAGCTTCCGTTAAGAAATCCGCTTGTTTGAGCGAAGCGAGTTTCGGATTTTAGGAAAGTTCCCCTTCCGGCAAGCCTTTTGGAGTGTCAGGCCTAGATTTTTTGCTCCCCTTTTGTATCATGACAAAAGGGGAATCAAACGGTTGGAGTCAGTTTATCTCATCAAGAAAGGCTGGAGAGGTTGGATTTTAGGAAGGTGCCGCTTCTTGCAAGTCTTTTGGAGTGTAGGCCTAGATTTTTTTGCCCCTTTTTGTATCATGACAAAAAGGGGAATAGATGGTTGGAGGCAGGTTATCTCATCAAGATAAGCCGGTGAGGGTTGTATCATAACAACGCGCCAACACTATCGCTGACTTACGCTTATGTTAAAGTACAACTCTACCGAATGACAGTAGTTTATTTACTGCTTTCTGGCACTTATCGTAGAATAGTTACTTATCTAGTTTGAAAACTATCCCCGTCTTATGTAAAAAGAGTAGTAAGAGATATTGCAACAACAGATAGTTGCAAAAAATGCTATGAAACTTCCCCTATAATGGTATAATAATAAAGAAACACAGTGATGAATCAAAGTGAGGGATATGTTTGAAAAAAGCAATCATTGAAATGGATGCCGGTCAAATTGTGATTGAACTGTTTGAGGGCGACGCACCTAAAACCGTGGCTAATTTTGAGAAGCTGATTAATGAAGAATTTTATGACGGTTTGACTTTCCATCGCGTAATTAAAGGTTTCGTGGCTCAGGGAGGTTGCCCTAACGGCAACGGTACCGGCGGCCCTGGCTATACTATTCCCTGTGAAACCAAGGGAAATCCCAAACGGCATGAACGTGGTTCTTTGTCGATGGCGCACCGCGGTCCGAATACGGGTGGCAGTCAGTTCTTTATCGTATACGAACCGCAGCCCCATTTGGATGGCGTACATACTGTCTTTGGCAAAGTAATTGAAGGCATGGATGTGGTTGACCAGATACAACCGGGCGATAAGATGAACAAGGTTACCGTAGTCGAAGCATAATTGCTTGAGGCTAGTGTCTGGGCAATTTTGTCAATGAATCTTGCTTGGTCGCAACAACTAATGACGTCGCTTGACGGCGTCATTTTTATTTTTTAAAAGTTGGGAGAGTGGCACATGGAATTTATTGACCCACAGATGTTATTGTTTTTATTGGCCGCCGGTTTTTGCGCCGCCTTTGTTGATTCCGTGGTGGGCGGTGGCGGCCTGATTTCGCTGCCGGCATTGCTGCTTACCGGTATGCCGCCCGGACTGGCGCTGGGGACGAATAAAATGGCCAGCGTCATGGGCAGTTTTACCAGTACACTTTCTTTTATGTTTTCGGGGAAAGTAAATTTTAAGTTAATCAAATATCTTTTTTTTATTGACTTCTTTGGGTCCATACTGGGTGTCTATACGGTACAGCATATTCCGCCTCATTTTTTGAAACCGTTGGTTGTTGTACTGCTGGTGGTGGTGACGGTATATACCTTGCTGCGTAAGGACTGGGGCGATATCTCTACCTATGGCGGTATCACGGCGAAGACGCTCTGGCTCAGCGGTGCAGCCGCTGGGTTGCTGGGCTTTTATGACGGTTTTTTCGGTCCCGGCACAGGGTCGTTTTTGATTTTTGCCTTTCTCATGCTGGGGTTTGATTTTGTTGTAGCGGCGGGAAATGCCAAGGCTTTAAATTTTGCCAGCAACATCGCCGCCGTCATTGCCTTTGCCTATTTTGGCTCCATTCGGTATTCCTATGGCATTGTAATGGGCTTGGCAATGATTCTGGGCGCACTGGCCGGTTCGCGTGTGGCGATTAAAAATGGGGCGGCTTTTGTCAAGCCGGTGTTTATTTTTATGTCGCTGCTGCTCATTGGTAAGCAAATTTGGGATGTGGCGCACTGATTAATCAAGAGAATATGACAGCAAGAAGGTTTCCCGCGGGCCGGGAGGCCTCTTTTTTTTGCAGTCAGACAAGCATGTCCGTCACAGAAAACCCGGCAAGGTCCTGCCGGAATGGTTGCCCGCCCTTTTCTCCGCTAATTAATAAGATGACTATCCTAAATCGGGCAAAACGGTAATACATTGTAGTATGGCTATGTGTTAGCATTCTACTTTGCCGCATAGAGACTCAATCAGGATGAGGAGGGTACTTCTGTGGTTGATTTTAATTTTGCGACGCTGATCAAAAAAGACCGGGAAGAACGGCAGTATGTACCGTTTACCGGAACGTTTCTGGAATATTTAAAGCTGGTTGCCGAAAATCCCAAGCACCATTCAATGCTGGCCCATCAGCGCATGTTCAATCTCCTGGTGGAGCCCGGCGTGGAGACAATCAAGACGGAGGAGCATCCACACTTAAAGCGCATCTATGGCAATGAAACCATTAAGCAATATGAATTTTTTAAACATGATTTTTTTGGCATTGACAACAGTATTATGAAAATCATGCGTTATTTCCACGCGGCAGCCATGAAGGGGGAAGAGTCGCGTCAGGTGCTGTATTTGGTTGGACCGGTCGGCGCCGGTAAGTCGTCGATCATGGAGGCGCTAAAACGGGCTTTGGAAGCAAGCCCGGATATTTACGTGTTGCAGGGCTGCCCGATGCGGGAAATGCCGCTGCACCTGATTCCAAAACACCTGCGACCTGTCTTTGAACGGGAGCTGGGCATCAAGGTGGAAGGCGATTTGTGCCCGGTATGCCGCTATCGTCTGAAACACGAATTTGGCGGGGAATATGAACGCTTTCCGGTTACGACGGCCGGGTTTTCAATACGTTCCCGCAAAGGGATCGGCGTAGTACCGCCAGTAGATCCGAACAATCAGGATACGTCGGTGCTGATCGGCTCGGTGGATATTTCCAAGCTGGATTTATACCCGGAGGATGATCCACGGGTACTGTCGTTAAATGGGGCGTTTAATGCCGGCAACCGGGGCATTGTGGAATTTATTGAGGTATTTAAGAATGAAGTCGAGTATTTGCACGCCATGATTACGGCCACACAGGAAAAGTCCATTCCCTCACCGGGCAAGGGAGCGATGATTTACTTTGACGGCATTATTTTGGCCCATTCCAATGAGGCGGAGTGGAATAAGTTTAAATCCGACCATACTAATGAAGCGATTTTGGACCGGATTGTCAAAGTAGAGGTGCCCTATTGCCTGCAGTTGGATGAGGAAGTGAAAATCTACCGAAAAGTCCTGAGAAACAGCAATTTTGATGCTCATATAGCGCCACATACCATCGAAATGGCCTCGATGTTTGCCATTTTGTCCCGTCTGGCGCCATCGGCCAAGGTGGACCCTCTGACCAAGCTGAAAATCTACAACGGAGAAGAAATTGTAGAAAAGGGCTCGACTAAAAAGGTGGATATCTTCGAGCTGAGGGAAGAGGCACAGCGGGAAGGGATGAGCGGAATTTCCACGCGTTTCATCATGAAGGCGCTGGATACGGCATTGTCTGAATCGGAAAACAATTGTATCAATCCCTTGGCTATTTTGGATACCATGGTGAAAGCCACCAAGGAAATGGCTGTTAACGAGGATGAGAGAAAACGCTATCTGGGCTTTTTGCAGGATACGATTAAGAAAGAGTACAATCTGATTATCGAAAAGGAGGTAACCAGAGCTTTCATTCATGGTTACCAGGAGCAGGCGGAGAGTCTGTTCAACAACTATCTTGACCATGCCGAAGCCTTTGTCAATGTCACCAAGCTGAAGGATCCAAACACCGGGGAAGAGCTGGAACCGGATATCAAGTTCCTGCAGTCCATCGAAGAGCAGATTGGCATTAGCGGTACGGCGGCGCTGGGCTTCCGGCAGGACGTTACTTCCTATATGTTTTCCATTTTGCGTAGTGGCGGACGGCTGGACTATAAAAGCTATGAACCACTCAAGGAAGCCATTGAGAAGAAGCTGACTTTTTCGGTTAAAGAGTTGTCACGGGTGGTCACCAAAGCCAGGGTCAGAGATAAAGAACAAGACAGCAAGTATAATGCCATGGTCGAGGAAATGAAACAGAACGGCTATTGTGATCACTGCTGCAATGTGATTTTAAAATATGCGGCCAATAATTTGTGGAAGGATTAGTACCTTGTCAGTTTTAAAACAGTAGGAGGATGGCGTGGCTATTTTTCGCAGCGCGAGGCGAAGGAAGGAGTCATACCGTTAGTATGCTGACTGACGACAACGAAGCGGTGCGGAAAATAGACCGCCAGTATTCACTGGATTAAGGCTGACAAGGTACTAGCAGCAATGCTGGCTGCTGAAACGGAGTGAAGGACGATGGCGGTATTCAAGGACGGGGGGACCGGTCATTCTGACCGGTCCGCATGGGATCGCAAGCGCCACCGGAAACTGATGGAGGATGCCATTAGAAGGAACCTGGGCGATATTATTGCGGAGGAAAGTATTATTGGGCAGAGCAAGGATAAAAAAATCAAAATACCGGTCAAGAGCATTAAAGAGTATCAGTTTATCTATGGAAAAGGCAATGACGGTGGCGCGTCGGGGGACGGTCAGGAAAAGAAGGGGCAGGTCATCGGCAAAGTGGTGGGACAAAACGGAACGGCCAGTGGCGGGCCGGGGGGCAGTGATCCCGGTGAGGAAATTTACGAAACGGAAATTACCATGGATGAAATTATCGGTTATATGTTCAATGAACTGCAGCTACCGGATATCGACAAGAAGAAGTACGGCCTTATTGAGGATGAATGCCGGATAAAGCGCAGCGGCTATCAGCCGAAGGGCATCCCGCCGCGGCTGGCGAAAAAGCGCACCGTTATTGAAAAAATAAAGCGCAAGCAAAGTTACCGGCGCAATCAAACGGCTGGAGCGGAACAAGCGATACCTCAGCGTATTCCTTTCCGGACCGAGGATCTTAGATATCACCGGGTAAAGGAGGAGCATAAGCGGCGCTCCAACGCGGTGGTCATTTGTATTATGGATACGTCCGGTTCGATGGACCAGACCAAGAAGTATCTGGCTCGCAGTTTTTATTTTCTGCTGTATCAGTTTGTCCGCTGGAAGTATGAACAGGTGGAGGTGGTGTTCATCGCCCACACCACGGAGGCCAAGGAAGTAAACGAATGGGAGTTTTTTCATCGCGGCGAGTCGGGCGGGACGGTTATCAGCAGCGGCTACGCCAAAGCACTGGAGGTCATTGAGGCAAGGTATAATCCGGCAGTGTGGAATATCTATGCCTTCCATTGCTCTGACGGTGACAATTGGGGCGACGACAATAACCGGGCCATCGGACTGGCCAAAGATTTGTGCGGGGTGTGCAACTTATTCGGTTACGGTGAAATTACCTTCACGCAAAGCTGGAACGTTACCATTCGCCGGGATTTTGAGCGGGCCATGCAGGAGCCGAATTTTGTGATGGCAACTATGAGCAAAAAAGAAGACATTTGGCCGGCTTTTAAAAAAATATTGGATAAACATGCGACGGCTGGAGGGAAGGAGCATGAATGATTACACGCTGCGCGAGCTGGAGGCGTGGGGGGACCGGATTGAAGAACTGGTCCGGTCGGCCGGCCTGGAGTGCTACGAGCAGTTTTTTGAAATATGCGATTATGAAGATATGCTGTGTTACGAAGCATATGCCGGCATGCCTTCCCACTATCCCCACTGGAGTTTCGGCAAGATGTATGAACGGCAGCGGACTTTTTATCAATATAATCTGGTGGGCCTTCCCTATGAAATGGTGATAAATTCCGATCCCTGCCTGGCCTATTTAATGCGGGACAATACGCTGGCGCTGCAGGTTTTGACAATGGCCCATGTATATGGGCACAATGATTTCTTTAAGAACAACCGCTTGTTTAAGGAATATACCCGGGCCGAGCTTACGGTGGAATTGTTTAAGAATCACGCTGACCGGGTACGCGGCTATATGGCCGATCCCTCTATCGGACCGGACCGGGTGGAGCGGATTCTTGATGCCGCTCATGCGCTGCGCTACCAACTGCAGCGTTTTGGCAAAAGAGAGCAAAAGCACGACAGGGAGCAACTGACAAAGGAAAGTGAACAGGATATTCCGGACCGTTTAAAGAATGACCTGCTAACGTTTTTGGCGGAACGGGGCAAGCTGACCGAGTGGGAACGGAACCTGGTCTACATAGTCCGGGATGAAACCTTCTATTTTTTACCTCAATTGGAGACCAAGATCATGAATGAGGGCTGGGCCAGCTTCTGGCACTACAAATTGTTAAACCGGCTGGCGTTGCCGCAAAGTCTGCATTGGGAATTTCTCCAGCGTCACAATCTGGTGGTGCGGCCCCATGCCAACCGGATCAATCCCTATTTTCTCGGGTTTAATATTTTCACTTATTTAGAGGAAACCTATGGGTTGGACTATATTTTTCAGGTCCGGACACAGGAACGGGATCAGTCGTTTCTGCGACGGTACCTGACCCGGGAATTATGCGAAAAGCTTTGCCTGTTCTCCTATACCGTACGGGGCAACGACATTGTTGTTAAAGAGGTTGGCGACGAGGAAGGCTGGAAGACGGTGCGGGACGATCTGGTTAAAGGAGTGGGACTGGGCTCTATTCCTTGTGTTGTTCCGTTGGCGGTGGAACGGGACCAGCTTGTCCTCGAACATGTTTTTGAGGGCTGGGAGCTGGATATTACCTATGCCAGGGAGACGCTGAAATATGTTGTTGATTTATGGGGCGGCCGGGTGAGTCTGAAGACGCAGTTGAGTGGCAAGGCGAAACGGCTGATTTGCAGTGAGGATAAGGTGGTATCGCTGATCGATGATATTTAAGGAACCACTGCTTTATTCGCAGCGCGCGGTCTGAAGAATCTTTTGCTGCCGGGCTGTGTCAGCCAAACCTTTGAAATAGCCTATCTTTGGATATTCCTTTCTTGCCAGGCGGAAGAATCCCGCATCAGGCCGACTAAATTACTAAATCAACGATTCCCTGGAGCAGCAGTGCATGAGGATATAGACAGAGCGGATCATAAAAACAACGAGGCTGCCAGGTTCAGTAAAGGGCAGTCTCGTTGTTTGCTGTTGCTCGGCCGTGAGATGCGTCAGCTCAGACGGAGCAGGCCGAGCAGAATTAAAATAATGCCGGGCAGGTAGGGGAAACGGCTTTTCAAAGCAGGGGAGACAAGCCGTTGGCAGGAGGCCAGACCCAGCAGGAGGGCACCCATTTGGACGCAGCCCATCAGCAGCGGCGTGTAGGCAGGCAGCGAATTCATCAGAGCGGCGGCGAAGGTGGCCACCATATTGTCGATACCCAAGGCCAGACCCAGGAAAACCGCTTCCAGCGCATTGATGCGGCTGGAATGATCCAAATCGGCAGTTTCCGGCTGAGCCATGATACTGATGACAATGCGGCCGATGGAGATGGTGAGCTTTCGCGCCGTAGGCTCCTGACTATTTTCATAGGACTTTACGTCTTTGGTCAGATATTCCTGGAACAGGCTGCAGAGTCCGATTAGGATGAGCAGTAAAGCTCCGGCCACGACGGCGAAATGGGGGTTCATAAAGTCGCCGACATAAGCGGCGCAGAAAACGGCGGCCACAGTGGAGACGGCAGTGATGCTGCCTACAATCAGGAGGGATACCGGCGGTATGCGGATATTTTTCAAGCCATAGGCCAAACCGGCAACAAAGCCGTCCAGACTCAGGGCCGTGGCCAATAGCAGTACATAAAATATGTTCATACTGTAGCCTCCCGGATGTGTCAGGATGATTGTGCTACTTGTTTTTCGTGCTATAGTATGCAAGGGAGCGTCGCTTGGTTACCAGGAAAATCGCAGGCGACAGGAGGTTTTTTTTGTCCTTATGGGGAAATATATGGTATAATAAAGTGTTAGCACACTGAGCGATGTCGAGGTGAGAATGTGGATTTTGGATTAGGCAAGGTTTTGCCGGTACGTATTGAAGATGAAATGAAAAATTCCTATATCGATTACGCGATGAGCGTTATTGTTATGCGGGCGCTGCCGGATGTCCGGGATGGTTTGAAACCGGTTCACCGCCGCATTTTATACGCGATGCATGAGGCCGGAATGGCGCCGAACAAACCGTATAAAAAATCGGCCCGTATTGTTGGGGAAGTATTGGGTAAGTATCATCCACACGGTGATTCTTCGGTATACGATGCGACGGTACGGATGGCGCAGGACTTTTCCATCCGCTATTTGCTGGTGGACGGGCATGGTAACTTCGGTTCGATTGACGGTGACTCGGCGGCGGCGATGCGGTATACTGAGGTGCGCATGTCGCGGGTGGCCGAGTCCATGCTGGAGGATATTGAGCGGGATACGGTCGATTTTGCTCCGAACTATGATGAGTCGTTAAAGGAGCCTACCGTTCTGCCGTCTAAGATTCCTAACCTGTTAGTGAACGGGTCGGCGGGGATCGCGGTCGGCATGGCCACCAACATACCGCCCCATAACCTGGGCGAAGTGGTGGACGGACTGATTATGATGATTGATAACCCCGAGGTAACCATCAATGAACTGATGATGGCGATCAAGGGGCCGGACTTTCCGACGGGCGCCTTGATCTTAGGCCGTGAGGGAATCCGCCAGGCCTATACAACCGGCCGGGGCGGCGTAAAAATGCGGGCCCAGTGCCGGATTGAGAAAATGGCCAACGGGAAAAACCGGATTTTGGTTACCGAGATTCCCTATCAGGTGAATAAGGCCAGACTGGTGGAGAAGATTGCCGAGTTGGTTCGCGACAAAGTGATTGACGGGGTTACCGATCTGCGGGATGAAAGTGACCGGAAAGGGATGCGGATCGTTATCGAACTGCGGCGGGATGTAAATGCCGATATTTTGCTTAATCAGTTGTACAAGCATACGCAGCTCCAGGAAACCTTCGGCATCATCATGCTGGCCCTTGTCGACAGACGGCCGCGGATTATGAATTTGCAGGAAATACTCTGGCACTATCTGGAACATCAAAAAGAAGTCATTGTCCGGCGGACACGGTTTGAACTGGCTAAAGCCAAGGCGAGGGCGCATATCCTGGAAGGGCTGAAAATCGCCCTGGATCACCTGGATGCGGTTATTACGACTATTCGCCAGTCTAAGACGGTGGACATCGCCAAGGAAGCGCTGATGACCGGCTTTGACTTAAGCGAAAAGCAGGCCCAGGCTATTCTGGACTTAAGACTCCAACGCTTGACCGGCCTGGAACGGGAAAAGATCGAGCAGGAGTACAAGGATATTTTGGAAACCATCGAATGGCTGGAGTCGGTATTGGCCGATGAGCATAAAGTTCTGGCGATTATTAAAGAAGAACTGCTGGATGTAAGAAAACGGTTTGCCGATGAACGGCGCACGGTGATTACCACCGATGTTTCCGAACTGAATATGGAAGATCTCATTGCCGAGGAAGATATTGTCCTGACCTTGACCCATGGCGGCTATATCAAGCGGCTGCCGGTGGACACCTACCGCAGTCAGAAGCGGGGCGGCAAGGGGGTAACCGGTATGGGCACCAAGGAAGAGGACTTCGTGGAGCATCTGTTTGTGACCACGACTCATAACAATGTGCTCTTCTTTACCAGCCGGGGCCGGGTGTATCAGTTGAAAGGCTATGAAATCCCGGAAGCCAGCCGTACGGCCAAGGGCACAGCCATCGTCAATATGCTGGCTTTAGAGCCGAATGAGAAGGTTACGGCCGTCATTCCGATTAAGGAATTTTCTGAACGAAAGTTCTTACTGATGGTCACCCGTAAGGGCATCGTCAAGAAAACCGAGTTGATGGAATTTGATACAACCCGCAAGGGTGGATTGATTGCTATCAACCTGGACGATGACGATGATTTGATCGGTGTAAAACTCACCGGCGGTGAGCATTATGTCATTATCGGCACCAAGGACGGTCTGGCCATCTATTTCCCGGAAACCAATGTCCGGGCCATGGGCCGGACGGCCCACGGCGTCAAAGGGATTACGCTGCATGACGGTGATAGTGTAGTGGGCATGGACACCGTCAAAAAGGACGGAGAACTGCTGACCGTTACCTCCGAGGGTTATGGCAAACGGACGCCGCTGGCGGAGTACCGCAACCAGTCCCGGGGCGGCAAAGGCGTCATTAACATTAAGGTGACGGAAAAGACAGGGCATGTTGTGGGCATTAAGGTGGTTAAACCGGGTCAGGAACTCATGCTGATTACGGGAGACGGCATTGTCATCCGTACGGAAATTGATGCAATTTCGGTGTTTAGCCGCAACGCCCAGGGCGTTAAGATCATGCGTACCGGCGAAACCGATACGGTGGTAGCCTTGGCAGTAGTTGAAAAAAAAGCGGATAATGAATAAAATAATATCCCGGCAGAGCCTGACCTGTTAAGGTTGGGCTTTGCCAGCATCACGGTGCAAATACATCTTTACTGGAGGCAGTTGCCATGCAGATCAAAAGGGTAGATTCGACCATCAGTACGTACAAACTACAGGAGTCAAGAGATTTCTATGTTAAGCATTTTGGCTTTGAGGTAGTATACGAGAGCGATTGGTATATCGAATTGTTGGCCAAGGGGCTGCCGACCGCGGGAATTAGCTTTGTGCTGGCCCAGCGGGAGGAGGGCGAGATTTTTAACGGTAAGGGCCTGATTATTTCTTTTGAGGTAGACGATGTGGACCGGGAGTTTTGGCGGCTTTCGGCCGAAGGGGTGGATATTTACCAGCCTATTCAGGAAAAACCCTGGGGTGAACGGAGCTTTGTCGTCAATGATCCCAATGGGGTGCACCTTTACATTTATAAACTAATTCCGGCCCAACCGGAATACCAAAAAATTTATGACGCCTACAAGAAATAACCCACAGAAAGGCGGAATACCGATGTCGGCTATTTTTGATGAGATGATTGACCGGCGGCGGACGAACTGCCGTAAATGGGATGCGGCCTGCCAGCTCTTCGGTAATGACGAAGTGCTGCCTATGTGGATTGCCGATATGGATTTTGCCGTGCCGGCGGCGGTGGCCAGGGCTGTACAAGAGCGGGCCGCCCATGAAATTTACGGCTATCCTCATAAGGAGGAGCGCTTTTATCGGGCCATCCAGAACTGGCTGCAGCACCGCCACGGCTGGCAGGTTCAGCCCGAGTGGATTTTAGGAAATCCCGGCGTTGTATCGGCTATCAGCACAGCCATTTTGGCCTTTACCGAACCGGGTGATAAAATTGTCATTCAGCCGCCGGTATATCCGCCGTTTTTTAGTTGTGTGACGAAAAATAACCGGCAACTGGTGGAAAATCCACTCCGCTTGGTCAACGGACAGTATCAGATGGATTTTGAGGATTTAACCGGCAAGTTGGACGGGGTAAAATTGCTGCTGTTGTGTAACCCTCATAATCCGGTAGGCCGGTCCTGGACCAGGGAGGAACTGCTGCGACTGGGGCAGCTTTGCGTAGAACGGGGCATCGTCATTGTATCTGATGAGATTCATGCCGATCTGGTTTTGCCCGGGGCTATTCATACGCCGATGGCGTCCTTGTCACCGGAGGTAGCTAGACTGACGGTCACTTGTATGGCGGCCAGTAAAACATTTAATGTAGCCGGCTTGTATACGTCGATTGCGCTGATTGCCGACCAGAAGCTACGGCAGCGGTTTAGCGGCGTCCTGGAGGCTCTCGATTTAAATGGTGGTAATCTCTTTGGTATTACCGCACTGATTGCTGCCTTTGAAGAGGGGGAGGCCTGGCTGGACGAGCTGCTCACTTACCTGGATGGTAATGTGCGTTATATGGTGGACTTTTTTGCCCGTCAGGTCGAGGGTATTACCCTGTCCCGACCGGAAGCTACCTATCTGGCCTGGCTGGATTGCCGGGAATTGCAGCTAAGTCAGGCCCGGCTGAAGAAGTTTTTTATTCAGGAAGCCAAGGTGGGCTTAAACGACGGCATGACCTTTGGCCGGGCAGGAGAAGGTTTTATGCGTTTAAATTACGGTTGTCCGCGAACAATACTGGAAGAAGGACTTGGCCGCATCGCGCAGGCAGTTCGGCTTCTTTAGGGAACCATTGATTAATTTAGCGGAGCTTTTTCCGTCTGGGTATGTCAGCAAAGCCTTGAAATAGCTGAGCTTCCTGCGGCTTTACTTTCTTGCCAGGCAAAAAAATCTCTCGCCAGGCCGATAGGCTCATTATATCTGCGGTTCCTTAGCGGCCGGCCGGTCCTTTTCCGATTGATTGATTATACCGTAATGGAGGTTTACTATGATTCGTGAGCGGCGGAGCAAGGGGAAATTAGAGTCTTATTATCATCAATTTGTGCACGAGGGAAAAATGGACCCCAATGTACATCCCTGGGTGGCGGAATCATGGCAGCGGAGTGCGGCCAATCAAATCGCCTATGAAACCATGCCCAGTTTAACGCGGCTGAGCAAGGCCGAACTGGCCGAGCGGCAGCAAAGTCATCAGACGGCCATTGAATATTTGCAGGGGCTATATCAGGATGTACAGGAACACTTTACCCGTTATAATTTAAGTTTATTGCTGCTGGACCATGAATGCTATGTACTGAAAAGCTATGCCATGCCGTTTTTTCAAAAGACCCCGGGCGAGGTAGCCGGTGCCAGGCTGACGGAAGAGGACATCGGTACCTCGAGTATTAGCATTGCCTATGAGCATCAAGTTCCGTTCCTGCTGTTTGGGCCGGAAATGTGGATTGAGGAATGCCAGACCGGAGATGCTTTCTCGGCGCCGATTATTCTGGGCGGTCAGACCCGGTATCTTTTGACTCTGATTTCGGCGGAGCGGGAAGCCTTGCCGTATAGCTCAGTGGCAGCACTGATGTTCAGCATGAAATATGCGATGGAAAAACACCTGGATATGCAGGCTAAACTGGTGGCCTGCCAGGCGATTTTGGATGCCGTGCCTTTGGCGGTATACCATATTGAGCCGGGCGGGGAGGTTACTTATGCCAACAAGCTGGGCGAAGAACGGCTGGAAGCGGCCGGTGCGCCACACAAACGGCCCAGCCTGAACGAGGTCGTCCTTAATTACCGTCATACGCCGTTGTACCGGGGCTTTCTGGGCATCCCCTCCTACAACAAGGAGGTCACCTGGATTACACCCACCAAGACCTACGAGGATATTACCACGGTGGTTCCCTTGTATGGGCTGGATAAAGAAGTTGACAGCGTCCTGGCAGTTTCCCTGCCGATCGAGGATCTGCGGAATATGGTGGCCCATGCGGTGGGCTATACTGCCAGGTACAGTCTGGCCAGCATGGTAGGGGAAGATGAGGCCTTTGTCAGTTTGAAGGATAAAGCTGCCCGCATCGCCCGCTCCGGGCAAGCGGTGTTGCTGCAGGGAGAACCGGGCTCCGGCAAACAACGGCTGGCTCATGGCATTCATCAGGCCAGCCCGCGGGCCGGCGGTCCGCTGATTACACTGAAATGCGGCGATATGCCGCCGGAAATGCTGGAGGATGAACTGTTTGGCGTCAATATTTCGGCCGAGGAAAGCCGTACCGGCAAGCTGGAACTGGCCAATGGCGGTACGCTTTTTTTGGACGAGGTGGAAAAACTACCGCTTCATACGGCGGTCAGGCTGGCGGAATCGCTGGAGCACCGGCGATTGACCCGCATTGGCGAGGAGGTTCTCCGGCCGATTGATGTGCGGATTATTGCGGCCTGCGACAGTGACTTGAAACGGCTTAGCGAAAAGGGGATTTTTTCGGAAAGCCTGTATAAATTAGTTTCCAAATCGATTATCCGGATGATGCCGTTGCGGGCCAGAAAGGATGACATTCCGGTGCTGGCGCGGCACATCATGGCTGAAATCGCTGGGCAGCACCGCATGACTCCCAAGGAACTGGCGCCGGAGGCTGCCGAATTCCTGATGTCGTACGACTGGCCGGGCAATGTGAAGCAACTGCAGGGTGTGGTGGAGCAGGCTTTCTTCAACACGCCGGGGGAAACCATCATGCCGGCGAATATCAACCTGCCGGGCAATAAGAGTCTGGCGGCGGCCACCTGGAAGGAAGACCGGGAAGTATTCATCGAAGCATGGAAATCGGCCGGCGGCAATATCAGCCGTTTAGCCAACATGCTGAACGTCAGCCGGGTTACCTTGTACAGATATCTGAAAAAATACGGATTAGAAAAAGACTAGTTCCCCTAGACCTCTTCGAAGAGGTCTAATAAGCGGTAATAGATGCGACAGATGAGGTGAGCGGTAGATGAGACTCAGGCGAAAGCCCTGGATTGATGAAGCAATCAAAGATTATGAGGATATCGTACGGTTTGGTCCGTTAGAGGAGTTGGCCGGCTGCTGGCAGACGGAATTTGGCCGGACAGCGCCGCTTTATGTGGAACTGGGAACCGGTAAGGGCCGGTTTATTTCTGAACTGGCCGAGCGTCACCGGGACATTAATTTTATCGGCATTGAAGCGCAGCAGGATGTGCTATTTTACGCTGCACGGAAAGTTCGCGATAAAGGGTTGACCAATGTGAGGCTGCTGGTGTTTGATATCAACGGCATTACCAACATTTTTGCTCCCGGTGAGGTAGACCGGTTTTATATCAATTTCTGCGACCCCTGGCCTAAGGCGCGTCATGCCAAACGGCGGCTCACGTACCGTGGCTTTCTGGAAAAGTATAGAAGCCTACTAAAGACGGACGGTGAGCTTCACTTTAAAACTGACAACCGGACACTGTTTGATTTTTCGTTGGAGGAATTCCGGGAGAGCGGCCTGCGGTTACGTAATGTCACTTATGATCTTCACGCCGAGGGTGCGCCTGGCCGGAGCGAGAACATTATGACCGAATACGAAGAAAAATTCAGTGCTAAAGGTACAAAGATTAACCGGGCGGAAATATTATTTTCATGACCATCCGGGCGGGATGCGGCATACACTGTAATAGTCCATACTTTGTCGGATAGGAGAGTGTTTTTATGTCGCGTCAACCATCGTCCCGCACGGTTCCCCAGCCGCTGGAGCCCTTGAACGTGGAGGAGCTCAGGTTTTGGCTGACTATTATGAAAGAGCATGCTATCTTTATAAAAAACGGACTTCCCTGTGGCTGCACGGAATTGCGCGATGAGGCCCAGGCTTTTTGCGAAGAGTTTACCATGCTGCTGGAACGGACCAAGCATGCCCAAAGCGATAAAAAATTTAACGAACTGGTCAATGATGCAAAATGTACGGTAAAGGATTTTTGCAAATTTAAACGGGGTCTGCTCGAAGATATTCTTGTTTGTAAAATCCAGGGCCACAGTTATCCCCTGTTCATTGACCACATGGCGCGGGAGGCCGAATATGTTTTGATGCTGCTGGAGCAGATGAAGTCGGGGAAAATTCCTCTAACGACTGCGTCCAAAGCGCAAGAAACGTTATTCTGGCTGCGCCTGATGGCCGATCATACCAAATTCATTGTGCATCTTCTGGACCCCTCCGAGCGGATATTGATCTGCACGGCCGAGGAGTTTGCCCGCGAATTTGATGATCTGTACTTACAGGGCCGGGATTTTGGCAGCATGATGCACCTGTGCAAGGAAGTAAATTCCTTTAGGCGGTTCTTACGGGATGTACGGGCTGCAGTTATGCGGCTGCGTAATTTTAAAAAGGCTACCCATGATATGATTGTCGATTGCCGCCTGCTTGGTCTAATCCCAGCCGAGCTGGCCGATCATGTATACCGGGAGGCTGAGCACTTTTTAATGGTTCTGTCGCTGATGGATAAGGGAATTATGAAACATGTCCTGGAGCCCTGCGCCGACGGTTGTGCCGATTGGGAGAGTCTGCCGGAGGAACGGGAGGTCATCCAGACTGTCGAAGAGTCGGCTGCAGAGAACGAATTGGTCATGCCGGGAGAGTTCGGTGATTTGACTGAACGGGAAGAGGACCTGATTGTACCGGTGACAGAACCGGCAGCCGCGTTTGAGTTTGAACCGCCGTTACCGACTGCTGAGGAGCTGCCTGCCGACCCGTCGGCTGAAACCGAAAAACCGGCTGCTGCCGTTCAGTCGCCGGATAAGAAGACGAAACCTGTCACGGGGAAAACTAGCAAAACGGTTCATGCAAAAACCACGAAACAGGATCCTCCTCCGCCCCTGACGAAACCTAAGTATAAATGGGGCGACCGGTGGCCTAGAAAATTGGGGAAGGAAATCAAGTAGTCGTGAAGGGTCTAGGGCGTGTCTTCAAACTATCCGCAACGCTCCCTGACGGCGCTTTTTGTGCCATACTTCATTAAATTTTTTGAAATAGGGGCCGCTATTCCTGCAATTTTTGCTTGCCCTTTAGGGTATAATTCGTTTGGTTCAGAAATCACTCGCCATCGATCCTTCCGTTAGTTTAAAGACACGCCCTGGCACATGAAAAAAACCTCCTAAGAATTGTTAGGAAGTTTTTTTTTGCTCGCATTGCTTGGCGTGCAGTTTTACTGAGTGTCCGACGCTAGTACGGCAATATAGCCAAGAAATTCGCGCTGCATGTCGGTGATGGACAATAGTCTGCCGTTTACCAGGTCGATCAAACTTAAGTCGGCGAACATGTGGCTGGAAGCGATAGCAAAATCACCGCCAGGCAGCAGATGCAGGCAGGAGATAGAACGGCCGACTGGAATGCGGCCGGTGACGGTTGCTGTAGGGATGTCGATGATCGTGATGGAGGCGCTTTCCTCATTAACAATGTAGGCGGTGTGTCCGTCGGGCGAAAAAGCGGCATGGGAAGGATAAGCGCAGGGAATGCTGCTGCTTTGGCAGTTGCAATAGAGGATGGTCGCGGTAGCTTCGATCTCCGGTGTTTCCGTTCCTCTGCTCATGAGAAATATTCCTTCGCCGGAGGCGCTTTCCGAAGTAAAGGGAATGATGAAATGGCCGTGGGCATCCAGTGTCAGATTGGTCGGTATGCCGGGAATGGTTTGCTCATAAAGGAGCTGTCCCTGATGATCGAAAGCGGCGAAGCTGCCGCCGCCGGGATGCTCCCAGATGCTATACAGCGTGTTATCATCAGCCTGAATACCGACACAGTAGGTCTCCGGTGAACCGGGAGCGCCGCAGGGCGTAACCGACAGGGAGACCAGGTCAAGCCGATGCAGGGAGCCCTCGGCAGTTGCGACAAAAGCCGACTGTCCGTCAGGCGATAGGGAGAATTGGCTGGGCGAGGGAATGGCCAACGGCAGGCGATATAATGCCTGCTGGCGGAGATTGGCTGCCAGCAGTACGCCTTCTCCATTGGCGTCGGCCGGTATGTAAGCTTTGCTGCCATCGGCCGTTACCGCCAGATCGATGGGCGATAGGTCGGTAGAATAGGGCAGTTCACTCATGATTTGCCCAGTGCCGCCATTGATTAACAGCAGGGAATGGGCCAACGCATCCATTGCCAGCAACTGATAGGATATCCCTTCCATAATACTTCACCTCACATGATGATACCGGATGGTTAGTGCTAAATCCGCTTGTCGGCATGATATCTTATGCAGGGCGGGGCAATTTGGTTATTGGGCTGGAGACAAATTTTCTGATATAATGAAAGAAAGTAGATACGGAGGCTTTGCTATGCTGAAAATTCCCAGAATATGGACAGGACCGGCCGAAGCGGTATTATATATTACTTTTATTTTATTTATCATTGGTACGGTTAATGTATTCAGTGCCAGCTTTGTTTTGGCGGGACAACTGCTGGACGACAGCTATTTTTTTCTTAAACGTCATCTGATCAGCTTTGCGATTGGCATGGTCGGTTTGATTATCGCTACGAGGCCGGATTACCGAAAGCTAAACCGGCTGTCGGGGCTTTTGGCTGTTATGACGCTGGGTATGTTGATTGCCGTTCATTTTACCGGTGTCGATGCCAACGGGGCCCGGCGCTGGCTCAATCTGGGGATTAAATTTCAGCCGTCGGAGATTGCCAAACTGGCTTCCATCATTGTGGCGGCCAGTTATTTGGGCCCACGGATCGATCGAAAAAGAAAAATTTCACTCCTGTCCTTACCAGTCATTTTTATTGGCATCATGGGGGTGTTGATTCTTAAGCAGCCCGATATGGGAACCGCCGTGATCGTAGTTGGCCTTTGCCTGATCCTCTATGTGCTGGCCGGACTGCCCAAGCAACAGCTTTACCTGCTGTATGGCGGCGGTGCGGCGGTGCTGGCTTACTTTTCCTATGCCGCTGCCTACCGGATGGACCGGATTACGGCCTGGCTTGATCCCTGGGAGCATCAGCAGGGGATCGGCTACCAGACGGTGCAGTCGCTGCTGGCCATTGGCTCCGGCGGGCTGTCCGGTACGGGACTGGGGATGGGAGCCAGTAAGTTTTATTACCTGCCCGAATCGCATACCGACTTTGCTTTTGCGGTACTTTGCCAGGAATGGGGATTTTTTGGGGCCTTGCTGGTTTTGGTACTGATGGGGCTACTAGCCTGTTATGGTGGACAGATTGCCCGGCGTACCCCGGACGGCTTTGGAAAAATCCTGGCCATTGGTGTCACCCTGCTGGTAGCCGGCCAGGCAGTAATCAATATCGGTATGGTGTCGGGTTTGCTGCCGGTAGTCGGTGTACCTCTGCCATTTATTAGCTTTGGCGGCACGTCTCTGATTGTTAATCTGGTGGCTATGGGCATTTTAATTAATATCGGCCGACGATCGGCACGGTCGGCTGTGCCGATGGATGAGCTTTCCGAGCCAGAGCCGTCGGAAAAACCGGAAAAAAGATTAAAGCTGGTGCAACGGCTAAAAGATCGCCGCTAGAAAGCTTGCTATAAATCCCCGGCTGCCTCAGGCAGCCGGGGATTTTGATTAAAAGAAGCAAGAACCGGTAATACTGTTACTAGCTATTGTTTGTTACGGGATCCGGGAGGTGGCGGTTGTGGTATGGGTAATCCGAGTTGGTGCATACTTATTTAGTGGCTTGACAATATGGCAGTTTATGCAAAGCAATACGACCGGCGGCGGGCCGGTACATCGTCCTTTGGCGATTGATCAGGCGCATGCTATGATCCTCGGGGTGTGTGCCGGAGTCAGCAATTATACCGGAGTGGATGTGTCGCTTATCCGGCTTGTGTGGGTGCTGGCCGGGCTATACCGTGGGGCCGGTGTCGTACTATACATTCTGGCCTTTTTCATTATGCCGCTGGCCAGTTAACCCAGGAATAAAAAAACGATTACCGGCTCTGTCTTATTGGCAGAGCCGGTTTTTTTGTGACATTTGGATAACCGTATACATAACATATACTAGGGTTAGTTGAGAGGAGGATAAAGCGTGGAACGGAGACCGAAGAAAACCTATATGTCACCCGATACTGATGATTGTACCTATGACGAAGAATATATGGAAGGAACGATTTGTCCGGCAGACATGGGGATGCGGCTGGCTCATTCGTACGTGCCTTGGCAATTTTACAAACAGGCCTTTAATCCCCAGGAGGCGCTTGCTAAAGGAACATTATTTCCCGAGCTATATGGCGTTTATAAAATACCCCGCTAGTAGCTTGTCAGTCCTAAAACGGTAGAATAATGACGAGGCTATTTTTTCGTAAGGCAAGGCGGCGGAAGGAGGCATACCCGGGGAGTATGCGGACGACGATGATGCAGGCTTGCGGCAAATGGACCGACAGTATTCACTGAATTAGGATTGATAAGGTGCTAAGTGGGTAAGAGGAGGTGCATACCGTGGACTGTGAGAAACAGGCGGCAAGGCTGAAAAGGATTCAGGAGATGGAATTTGTAGCGGTCGAGCTTAATTTATATCTGGATACCCATCCCTGTGATGAGGAGGCCATTAATGACTATAACTGTGCCGTGCAGGCCCTGCGGAAACTGGTGGAGGACTATGAAGAAGAATACGGGCCGTTGATTCATTTTGGCATGGGCGGCTACAGCGGTGAACCATGGCAATGGTCGCAAGGACCCTGGCCATGGCAGCTATAAGGGAAAAGGAGGAATGTCAGCATCATGTGGCTATATGAAAAAAAACTGCAGCACCCGGTAAGAGTAAGCCGGCCGGATGTAAAGTTCGCCAAAATGGTCATTACCCAGTACGGCGGTCCGGATGGTGAATTATCGGCGTCGCTGCGTTACCTTAATCAACGCTACAGCATGCCCACCGATATGGCCCGAGCTGTACTTACGGATATCGGAACCGAGGAACTAGCCCATATGGAAATGATTGCCGCACTGGTCTATAAACTGACTGAGTGCGCGTCTTGCAAGGATTACAAGGAAGCCGGCTGGGAAGGGCAATTCGTGCAACATGACGGCGGGCTGTTCTGGGCCGATGCCAACGGCGTACCCTGGTCGGCAAAATATATCGCCTGTCTGGGCGATCCCATTACCGACCTGACGGAAAATATGGCGGCGGAACAAAAGGCCCGTGCTACCTATGAACATCTGATTGCCTGTACCGATGATCCCTGTGTAAAAGATACGCTGCGTTTTTTGTGGCAGCGGGAAGTCGTTCACTTCCAGCGATTCGGCGAGGCTCTGAATGTTGTACAGGACTGGATGTGCCAAAGCAAGCATATCTGGACCGGCCATGAGATTAAACGGGAGGATGAAGAACAACCGGCGGGGGAAGACAAAACGAGTGACAGCCCCTGACCGGATAAATAAAAGGAGCAGTCTTGCGGTATGGCAGACTGCTCCTTTGTTACGGGCTTGTTTCTTTGGAATCCTTGGCGGGAAAGAGAACCATCATGCCCAGCATGACAAGCATGGTGGCGACAAGAGCGGTCGATTGGGCGTTTAAAAAACCAAGGCCCTTACCGCCGTAACCAAATTGCAGGACGGCGGTAATAACGATGCCTGTCATAGCGGTGAGGAAGGCGGCTGTCGGGCTTGGCCGCCGGGAAAACAGGCCAAATAGGAGTGGCGCGGTCAGCGAGACCGACATGAGAGAATAAAAGATGGACAAGGCCGCGATGATATTAGGTAGGACGATGGCTAAAAGCACACCGATCAGGCCGGCTACGGCGGTGACCGCCCGATTGATGCGCAGCAGTTTTGCGTCCGCGATGGAAGGGTTAACAAAGGTTTTGTAGAGGTCTTTGGTAAAGGCGGTGGTGATCATATAGAGCACTGCATCGGCGGCACTGATCTCCGCCGAGAAGATGGCAGCTAAGGCCAGCGCCGAAGTCCAGAAGGGCATGCATTCTTTCATGACGGTAGGCAGTGCCAGATCACGCTCGGTAAGCTGCGGCAGCGTCACAAAAGCCGCCATACCGAGGATGACCGGAACCAGGGCAAAGACCAACATGACCAGACCGCACAAGAAGGTACTGCGGATGACTGTTTTTTCGTCTTTGGCACTATAGACTTTCCCGATCAGGGCCGGTGAAATAAAAAAGGAAGGCGTCAGCATCAGGAAAAAACCAACCAGGGAAGTGATGCCGATGCCGTCAAAACTGAAATAGGAGGCAGTCTGGGCCGCATTGCCCAAATGGGCGGCCACCTTATCCTGCAGGCCGCCCCAGCCGCCTACCGCCTGCAGGACAAAGGGCAGGGCGATAGTAAAGCCGAGAAATTTAACGCAGACCTGAATGATATTGACATAGGCGGCCGACAGCAGACCGCCGGCGCCGAAATATAGTACAACCACCAAGGCACCACTGATAATACCGGCTGCTTTAGACATGCCGGCTACCGCCGACAGAATCCAGGCGATGCCCATCAACTGTCCGGCAAAAATAGCGATGCTGCCGATGGCCATCAACAGAGAAATTAAACCGCGAAAACCGGAACCGTAGCGGTAGTCCAGATAATCACCCAATGTATATAGGTTGTGCTTGACGGCTTTACGCCAGATCGCCGGGCCAACCCAGAAGGCCAGAATCATGGTGCCGATGGCGGAGGCGATAATCCACCAGGCCGCCGAGATACCTGTTGTATAGCCAAGTCCGGCGATGCCGACGGTGGAGCCGGCGCCGATATTGGGGGCAATCAGGGTGGCAAATAGTAAACCGGCACCAAATTTGCGATTGCCGACAAAAAAGTCATTAGTGTTCTTTACCCGGTTTTTTAGCAAAAAGCCAATAGCAATTAAAAATAAGGCATAACCAAAAATAATCCAGACATATCCGTTCATTAACACAGCTCCCCCGAATCTCACCAGCCAATAGGCTGACTGTTGTCCATCTGATTTGGAATATATTCATTTTAGAGTATCGACCGGTATTTTTCCAGTAAAAAATTCTACAGGCGAGAGTGCTGTGGTCCATCAACGCTCAAGATACAATTCCCTTACAGATCCTTTTCCGCAAGGCTTTGTTGTCATTGCCTGGTGAAAAAACTTCCTGAACTTAATTTGCACTTTTAAAATTGAGCGGACCGCCAGCGAGATCAGAGGGGAAAATTAAATTAAAATTGATATTGACAGTACCGTGAAAAATGTCTAAAATGATGTAGTAAAATTAACATAACGAAAATGAGGCAATGAAGCCTTCGCTATATGCGAGGGCTTTTTCTGTTTTTTTTTAAGTTTAAGGAGGTTGTCGGATGGAGCAGGTAATGGCAATCAGTGCGGGAGACACAACGTTTGTATTAGTTTCGGCGGCATTGGTCATGTTTATGATCCCCGGGGTGGCTTTTTTTTATGGCGGCATGGTGGGACAGAAAAATGTATTGAACACACTGACCCAGGTATTGGTTGTGCTGGCCATTGTATCAATAGAGTGGGTTGTGTTTGGCTACAGTTTATCCTTCGGACCGGATCATGGCGGGTTGATCGGCGATATGAGCATGCTGGGGCTGCAAGGGGTAGGGCCTGCCGGCAATGCCGATTATGCTCCGACTATTCCGCATTTGGTATTTGTTATTTTTCAGATGATGTTTGCCGTGATTACACCGGCGTTGATTTCCGGTTCTGTCGTAGAAAGAATGCGGTTTCCCGCGTTTGTTGCCTTCACATTTATCTGGAGTGCTGTGGTGTATAATCCGCTGGCTCACTGGGTTTGGGGCGTAGGTGGCTGGCTGCGGGAAATGGGGGCGTTGGATTTCGCCGGCGGTACGGTGGTTCATATCAGCTCAGGCATCGCCGGTCTGGTTGCCTGTGTCATGCTGGGCAAGCGCCGTAAGCAGACCCGGCCGCATCATTTGCCTATGGCCGTGCTGGGAGCCGCTATGCTGTGGTTTGGCTGGTTCGGTTTCAATAGCGGCAGCGCATTGGCGGCCAATGCGCTGGCGGCTAACGCATTTTTAGTGACCCATCTTTCGGCGGCAGCCGGGGCGGCAGCCTGGCTTGTCGTGGAATGTCTGCATGAGGGAAAACCCTCGCTGCTTGGCCTGATCAGTGGCGCGGTGGCCGGTTTGGTTGCCATTACGCCGGCGGCCGGTTTTGTCACGGCCATGTCTTCGATTATTATCGGACTGTTGTCCGGCGGTATTTGTTATTTTTCCGTTACGATTATGAAGGGCCGCCTGGGCTATGACGATTCGCTGGACGCTTTTGGCATTCACGGGGTCGGCGGTATCTGGGGTGCGGTGGCTACCGGATTGTTTGCCACAACATCGGTCAACAGTGCCGGGGCCGACGGCTTATTCTACGGTAACGCCGCCCTGCTGGTACCGCAGCTTGTAGGTGTGCTGGCTGCCTGCGCTTTCAGCGGCATAGCAACCTATGTCATCATGAAGCTGTTAGGCGCTGTCATGGCCATCCGTACAGAGGCGGCAGTCGAAAGCACGGGCCTTGATATCAGCGAACACGGGCAGGAAGCGTATGAACTGACGCTGGCTACGGCGTTGCCTCTGCCCAAAGAGAAGTTTTTGGTCTAGGGGTTTTAGATAGAAACAATAGAAATACCTGCTTTTAAGCCTCGCGCTTAAAAGCAGGTATTTCTTATGGCGTTATTATACTGAAGTATGAGCCGAATCAGGCTGGGGTTCTTCCTCGGGTGATCCGGCCGTAGTCCCGGTACTGACCAGTTTTTCCGGGATGGCCAGTGTTAGCAGGCAGGTTAGCAAGGCGCAGGTGGCCAATACGTACATACTGCTTGTGGTGGAGCCGGTTAGGTCCTTTAGATAGCCTACCATATAGGGCCCGGCAAAGCCGCCAAGATTGGCGATTGAATTAATCAGGGCAATGCCGACCGCGGCAGTTTCTTCGGAGAGAAAAGCGCTGGGCAGCGTCCAGAAGGTTCCGGCAAAACCGTAGATGCCAACCGTACTGAGGGCAATCCAGGCCAGCGACCAGGTGATGTCGGTAGTCAGTGTAAGGGCGATTAGTCCGATAAAAGCAAGGGAAATCGGCAAGCCCACATGATAGCGCCGTTCCATCGTTTTATCCGAGTGCCGGGCCACTGCGACCATGGCGAATACGCCGCAAATATAAGGCAGGGTCGAGATCAAGCCGACCTGGGTATTGGATAAGGTTTTTCCGAGAGCCTTAATAATCTGTGGCACCCACATGCTCAGGCCGTACATAGAGCTTACATAGCCGAAGAAAATAATCGCCAGATGCCAGACTCTGATATTTTTTAACACTTCCCATTTTGATACTTTTGTTTTGGCCAGTTTGTGTTCATGTTCCTTTTTTAACTGATCAATGAGCCAGGTTTTTTCTTCGGCAGTTAAAAAAGTGGCTTGTTCCGGCCGGTCAATTAAGTAGAATAAAGTGATAATCCCTAAGACGATCGCCGGGATGCCTTCCAGGATAAACAGCCAGCGCCAGCCCTCCAGATTCATCCAGTGGACATTGTCCATAATCCAGGTGGAAATCGGGCCGGTGATGATATTGTTCAGCGCCATGCCAGTCATAAATATGGCCAGTGTTTTAGCTAGATGTTTGGAAGGGAACCAGTAGGTCATATAAAGAATCATGCCGGGATAGAAGCCGGCTTCGGCAATTCCCAGGAGAACGCGCAAGATTCCCAACTGGGTAGCATTTTGAATAAAGCCGGTTACGACAGTAACTAATCCCCAGGTGATTAGAATACGGGCCATCCAAAGCCGGGAACCAAGTTTGTGCATGAGTACGTTACTGGGGATTTCAAAAAAGAAGTAGGCAATAAAGAAGATACCGGCGATCATTCCAAAGGTAGTGGAAGAGATGCTTAAGGCCTTGTTCATTTCCAGGGCGGCGAAACTAATGTTAACCCGGTCCATCATGGCCACGATATATAATAAGAAGATAAAAGGGACAATCCTCCAGCGCAATTTGCTGATCAACCGTTCTTCATCAAAGGGAAGCGGATTTGTCGGCATACTCATTCTCCTTTTAAAAGATTAAACATCAAACGTTTAACGTATAGTTGTAATTGTAGGGCTCCAAAATATAATTGTCAAGAAAAAACAGAAAATAATCTTTTTTCATATTATTACAAAATTTTAGCTTTTTTGAGGACTGCAGATCTGTTGGAGTCAGCGGAATTCTAAAAATATAGATTGACAGGTCGTTTTTTTCTGTGCTAATCTTGAGTCAAACATCAAACGTCATACGTATAATCAAAGAGCAGAATCATCAAAGCAAAGGAGTGAAGGTTAGCATGGTTAAAACAGACTGCAGTGACTTGCAGACGATAGCCAACAAAATACGCCTGGATGTTATAAAAATGGTGTACGAAGCAAAAGACGGCCATCCGGGACCGGCGTTTTCCGCTGCCGATATCATCACAGCGTTGTATTTTAAAGTAATGCAGATTGATCCGGCAAATCCTCATTGGAGTGAGCGGGACCGGTTTATTCTTTCCAAGGGGCATGCCTGTCCGGCCTTATACGCTGCGTTGGCCAGACGGGGTTATTTTTCCACTGCTGAGTTTGACGGTTTACGGCGCATGGGTCGCATGCTGCAGGGCCATCCGGATATGAATAAGACGCCGGGCATCGATATGACCTCCGGCTCGCTGGGTAACGGCTTATCGCTGGCTACCGGGATAGCGCTGGCGGCTCAATATCAGAAGAAAGCTTATTATACTTACGTGCTGCTGGGCGATGGCGAGCTGCAAGAGGGACTGATCTGGGAGGCGGCCATGTGCGCCAGTAAATATAAACTGAATAAACTGATCGCCTTTGTCGATCATAACGGCTGGCAAAGCGGCGACAGTGTGGAGCTGGTCAGTGGGCTGTTGCCTGTACTGCCCAAATGGCAAGCCTTTAACTGGCATTGCCAGGTCATTGACGGCCATGATTTTTCGCAGATTCTCGGAGCGATTGAGACGGCCAAACAAAGTGACGGTCCTTCAGTGATTATCGCCAATACGATAAAAGGGAAAGGTTTGTCCTTTATGGAAAACGACAATTCTTGGCACAAAAGAATTCCTACGGCGGAGCAGCTTGCGATGGCCATAGACGTGTTGGGAGGGCAGGATGATGAGTAATTATAAAGGAACACGGGAAGCATTTGCGCAGGCCATGCTGGAGCTGGCCGGACAGGATGACCGGGTTATGTTTGTATCGGCCGACTCCTTAAAAGCGATGCGGGCAACGGCCTTCATGGAGCAGTTCCCGGAGCAATATATAGAGGTCGGCATTGCCGAGCAAAACTCGGTAGGCGTTGCCGCCGGGCTGGCAAGCTGCGGCTTGATCCCCTTTGTAGGTACTTATGGCGGCTTTATTACCATGCGGGCCGGGGAACAGGTCCGTACCTTTGTGGCCTATCCCGGCCTTAATGTTAAGCTTATCGGAATTAATGGCGGCGTGTTCTGTGGCGAGAAGGAAGGCGTTACCCATCAGTTTTTTGAAGACCTGGGGATTGTGCGCAGCATTCCGGGAATTACCGTCATTGTGCCGGCCGATGCCCACCAGATGTATCACGCCGTAAAGGCCGCTGCCGCCATCCCGGGACCGGTGTACATCCGGGCCGGCAGTGGACGGGAGCATGTGGTATATGATGCGGATACTCCGTTTGAACTGGGAAAAATCCGCATTTTAAAAGAATTTGGCACCGATGTGGCTGTGTTAGCCAACGGGTTTATTTTAAACCGGGTATTGGAAGCGGCGCAAATTGCTGCCGAACAGGGAATTCGAGTGACCGTAGCTGATGTGGCAACTCTTAAACCGTTGGATACGGAGGGGATTGCCGCGCTGCTCGAGGCATGCGGTACGGCGGTAACCATTGAGGACCATAACATTATCGGCGGTTTGGCCGATGCGGTAGCCAAGGTAAGCACCGAGCGGCAGCCGGTACGGATTGAGCGAGTGGGATTGCAGGATATTTTCCCCAGTTCAGGAGCGGCAGAAGAAGTGCTCGATTACTATGGCATGTCGGTTGCGGATATTGTTAAGGCCATACAGCGGGCCTATCATAATAAATAGCAGAGGAGATGCGCATTGTGGAGAAAGGTATGATTGTCAGTGTTATTGGGGCAGGCGGAAAAATGGGTACCCGCTGCAGTAATAATTTAGTGAAACATCCGGCTGAAATCGAATTGTATCTGTGCGAAACGGCTGAGGCCGGTATCCGGAGTATCCGGGAGCACGGTTTGACGGTGACGGCGCCGGAGCTTGCAGTGCCGAAGAGTGATGTTATTATCTTGGCCGTTCCTGATAAATTGATCAAGCAGGTATCAGAAGGAATTGTCAAGCTGATGAGCCCAGGCAGTACCCTGATTATTCTGGATCCGGCCGCAGCTGTGGCCAAGGAACTGGCTTTGCGGGACGATTGCACCTTTGCGGTTACCCACCCCTGCCATCCGTCCTATTTCCTGGACCAGGACACGGTGGAGGCACGGCAGGATTATTTTGGCGGGGTAGCCGGCAAACAAGATATTGTTATGGCCAAGATTCAAGGTTCTGATGAGAATTTTGCCAAAGCCCGGCGGGTTAGTGAAATCATGTTCTCGCCGGTGATGAACAGTTATGTGATGGGGGTGAGGGACATTGCCTTTCTGGAACCGACCTTGGTGGAAATACTGGGAGCTACAGCGCTGTACGCTATGGCGGAAACGGTTAAGGAAGCCGAGCGGCGCGGGATTCCCCGGGCAGCGGCCGAATCTTTCATGGCCGGTCATGTATACAATTTGTCGGCTAATTTTTTAGGCAAACTGAATGCCCGGGTATCCGATGCCTGCCTGGTGGCTATTGAGCTTGGCAATAAACTGGTACTGCGGGAAGACTGGAAAAAAATCTGGGATGACGAGGTTTTGGACCGGAGCATTGCGACGATGCTGCATCCTGAGCAGCATAAGCTGTAATAGGATTGATCTGGCCCGGCTGCTCTGAAATTTTGTGCAGTAAGTTGATTCCTCAATTGCATACCAAAAATAGCTAATGATATAATGAAGGCAATATTGGATGTATGCGAATTGGAACAACAAAGGAGCAGAGATACGTGGAAATGAAATATGATAGAGAGCCGGATCTTTCCATCATGCTGTCCCCCCGGCCAAGCCAGTCTTCGGTCGACTATGTAATCAGCAGCATTAAGGAACTCTTGTTAACAAAAAAAATGGTGCCCGGTGATAAGCTTCCGGCTGAAATGGAACTGGCCAAATTATTGTCGGTCAGCCGGGGCTCCATCCGGGAGGCTATGAAAATTTTGGCGGCCTTTGGGATTATTGAGATAAAACGGGGCGATGGGACGTATGTCTCGTCGGACATTGAGGGGAAGGTGCTGTTTGATCCGCTCTTGTTCAGCTTCATTTTGTCACAGCCGGAGTTCGAGGAGCTTAAGGAGTTAAGAATGCTGCTGGAAAAGGATGTTATCCGTCTGGCCATTAAAAACGCCGGTGAAGAAGATATCCGGGAACTGCGGCAGTGTTATGAATCGATGGAAATACTGAAAAACGGCCAAGAGAAAGATTATGACAGACTATTAAATTTTGATTTGGAGTTTCATCATATTTTGGGCAAAATCACTAAAAACCGGTTGCTGGAAAAAATATACCGGTTTGTTATGGAGTATTTTAGTCCGTACATTGCGCAGAGCATGCGTAACCATACCTATTTTAGCCTGGAATCCAAAGAGACACACCGGAAATTGCTTGATGCCGTGGAACGGCGTGATTTTGTGTCAGCGGAGGAAGCGGTGGAAAACTCCGTGGAAGTTTGGGAAACGCTGATTTTCAAGTCCGGTGGGGAAACCAGGTAATCGATGGTTTCTTAGCTTCTGTTCTGTACGGGGTATATCGTAAACTGATAAATGAGGTGTACCGATGAAAATTGTTGTTTTGGATGGATATACGTTAAATCCGGGCGATTTAAGCTGGACAGAACTTGAGAAACTAGGTGAGTGCACCTGCTATGACAGAACACCTCCGGAAAACATTGTCGAAAGAATTAGTGATGCCGCGATTGCTTTCACCAATAAAACGCCGCTGACCAGGGATATATTACAACAGTGTCCGGCTCTGCGTTATGTGGGCGTATTGGCCACCGGGTATAATGTGGTGGATGTGGCTGCTGCGAAGGAGCAGGGGATTATCGTTACTAATATTCCCACTTACGGGACAAGTGCCGTTGCTCAATATGTATTTGCCCTGCTACTGGAGATTTGCCATCATGTAGGTGCCCATTATGAAGCGGTGCAGGCCGGTGAGTGGGCGCAGCGCGGCGATTTCAGTTTTTGGAACTACCCGTTGATTGAGCTTAAGGACAAAACGATGGGGATTATCGGTTTCGGGCGGATTGGTCAGGTTACGGCACAAATTGCCAATGCCTTTGGCATGAAGGTGCTTGCTTATGACAACTACCGGAAAAAAGAATTGGAGACCGATGTGCTGCGGTACGCCGAACTGGATGAGATTTATGCCTGTGCCGATGTTATCAGCCTGCATTGCCCCTTGTTTGATTCGACCAGGGGGATGATCAATAAAGCTTCACTGGCCAAGATGAAGCCGGGTGTCATCATAATCAACACATCACGCGGGCCCCTGATTGTTGAGGAGGATCTGGCCGAAGCGCTGGCGAACGGGCAGGTATTTGCTGCCGCGCTGGACGTTGTGGCGACAGAGCCGATTGAGGCAGACAGTCCGCTGCTTAGTGCGCCTAACTGCATCATTACCCCTCATATTGCCTGGGCGCCAAAAGAGTCCAGGGAACGGCTGCTGGGGATTGCCGTAGATAATTTGTCGGCTTTTTTAGCCGGCTCCCCTGTTAATGTGGTTAATTCCTAGGCTGTGTCTTCAAAATAGCGGAATGATTCATAGCGAGTGATTTTTGCGCCAGACGAGTTGAATTTTTGCAGGAATAGCGGCCCCTATTCCAAAAAAAATTAATGAAGTGTGGCACAAAAAGCGCCGCTAGGGTCGTTTCGGATAAGTTGAAGCCACGCCCTAAATATGTCATGTAATACAGTGTATAGTTACAGTCTATATATTGTATTACATGATTTTTTATCTGCACGATAAGAGAAGAGGGATAGGATGACTGATCTACGGGAAGATGCAAGAAGGATTGTCAATGAGGCTATTGCCGGGGTGCTGCCCAACCAGGCGGTGGAAGCTGCTCTGGCAGATCGCCGATTTCCCGGCAGGGTTTATCTGGTTGCTATCGGTAAAGCCGGCTTTTCAATGGCGCAGGCGGCTGCCAAGGTGCTTGGACCGGCTCTGGTCAAAGGGGCTGTTCTTACTAAATACGGCCACGCCCAGGGGCTGCTGGAGCGGATTGAAGTAGTGGAAGCAGGACACCCGGTTCCTGACCGGAATACGCTGTATGGCACTGAAAAAGTGTTGGCGCTGGTTGAGGGGCTTACGGCAACAGATACCGTACTCTTTCTGGTGTCCGGCGGCGGTTCCGCCTTATTTGAAAAACCGCTGCCCGGTGTGGATCTGACCGATCTGGAGAAGATCACACAGCAATTGCTGGCCTGCGGTGCCGATATTGTTGAAATTAATACAATCAGAAAGCGGCTGTCTGCAGTCAAAGGCGGGCGCTTCGCACACTTGTGCCGGCCGGCTCAGGTGTTTTCTGTTATCCTGTCCGATGTGCTGGGTGACCGGTTGGATTCAATTGCTTCCGGTCCGGCCTGGCCCGATGCCGCGACGGTGGAGGACGCGTTGGCGATTGTCGAGAAATATAAATTGTCACTGCCTTCCTCGCTGTTGGCCAAGCTGAAGCTGGAAACACCCAAGCAGGTGGATAATGTTACCGTCATGGTCACCGGCAGCGTGAAAGCCTTGTGCCGGGAGGCTGCTGCCGCAGCGGCAAGACTTGGTTACCGTCCGGTTATTCTTACCACTCAACTGACCTGCGAGGCGCGGGAGGGAGGACGGTTCTTAGCGGCGATTGCCCGGGAGATCCGGGATGGTGGCTATTTGCAACCGCCCTGTGCGGTCATTCTGGGTGGCGAGACCGTCGTAAATGTAAAGGGGAAGGGCAAGGGCGGTCGAAATCAGGAATTCGCCCTTGCCGCTGCCGAGGGGATCGCCGGGCTGGCGGATACGGTGGTTATTGCTGCCGGGTCGGACGGTACGGACGGCCCAACTGATGCTGCCGGCGGGCTGGTCGATGGCCAAACCCAGGAGGTGCTCTTGCGGCAGGGGCTAAAGATAGGGGCGGTTTTGGAAGACAATGATGCTTATTGTGGACTGGCGGCTTGTGATAGTCTATTACTGAGCGGGCCGACCGGGACCAATGTGAATGATGTAGCTGTCCTGCTGTGCCGCTGAGCTGGCTGGTAAGATAATGATTGGCAAAAGCCGGAAGAATGGATGAGATCCGTTCTTCCGGCTTTTTATATCGTATATTCAGCAAAGACGGACTATGCTTGTACTGCTAAGCGGCGGATAAAGTAGCCGCAGCCAAAGGCAGGGTGAATAATGATTCCGCTTATAACAACAGGGGAACGCTGCCGGACTCTTAAAAAGGGTATTGGTAGGCGAGATTGCTTTTTACAGAAAATAATTTTGGCAAATAAATTTCAGGAATGGTTACATTTTGTTTAGGAATTGTTTAGATTTTATTTCTATACTAGCGGTAGCGATGGGTTTGAAATTTTCAATTTCCCCGGTTTTTATTGATAGTGTAAAAATAAGGAGGGTTTATTTTGGAAACCAAAATTTCGTTTTTTGAAAAGGCGAAAGTAAAAGCAGGCAAAGGTTTTTCAGCAATTCCTGTTAAAAAGGTTGGTCTGACGCTTATTATCTGTATGGTTATTGCCGGAGCAGGCGGTGTATACTGGCACCAAGAAAAGCTGGATGAACATAGGAGAATTGTACAAGCCAGGACAAGGATGATTGAAGCACAAGCGGCTAAGAATAATATCACGCTGCTTGACCAGGAAGCAGTCAAAAGGATTGTAGCAGAGGCGATTGGCGTTGATGGCAGTCAAATCGAATATAAACAAATAGAGCTTACGACTAAAGATAACGAACAATACATGGAAAAAAGAAGTGAACACAGTAAAGGTTATGAGAAACTGATGATGAACGACAAATTCACCTGGAAGCCGTTGGCAATGGAAATGGGACCGATTGTGGCAACAACAGCAAAAGTGGATAATCCGGTCGCTTCCTATCCGTTTTACAAAGTGACCTGTAAGGCTAATGGTATTAAATATCGGTTACAGGTTGATGCTGTTACCGGACGGGTTTTAACCAGCAAAGTGAATGGTGATTGACAAGGGAGTGAAGGTGAGTCTAAGGTTCCTAGGGAATCACTGATTTATTCACACTGCACATCCTGGCGGATCTTTTTCCGTCTGGCTGCGTCAGCAAAACCTTGAAATAGGGACCGCTATTCCTGCGGTTTTACTTCCTTGCCAGCCGAAAAAATCTCTCG